>SCTT01000423.1 GCA_004322435.1 bacterium | reverse complement strand
GGCCCAGCCACGCGCCGCCGAAGGCCCAGCCGGGGATGCGATGGTTCGCGTAGACGACGAGGAGCAGGACGGGGATGGCGCCGCAGAGCACCGCCGCCAGCATCCGCCGCGGCAGGTGCTCGCCGCGCAAAAGCTGTGAGAACCAGGCCGTCGTGGCGAGGAGGACGGCGGTCAAGAGCGGCGTCCAAAGCTGGACCCGAACCCAGAACCACAGGCCGCGGGGCACGTCGGGCGGCGTCCAGCCTTCGGGAGGGGTCGGGAAGCCTTCGGGCTTCCACCGGTAGAAAAGGGCCGAGACCGCCATATAGAGGAGGAGGACTCCCGCCGCCTCGCGCAGCTTGGAGCCCGGCGCCTTCATCACGCCGTCGGCCGCCTTGCGCGGCGCGGATGCCATCTCCCAGCCCAGCTCCCAGGTCTCAGCCATGGACACGGTCCACCTCCGCGCTGTCTCTCTCCACGTGGCCAGCGCCCCACAGGCAGAACGCCCCGGCCAGGCCCAAGAACAGCATCGTCGCCGAGAGGGCGGGAGCCAGCCCCCACCGGTCCGAGGCGAGGCCGATGAGGGCCGGGCTCGCGGCGTCGCCGAAGGCGTGGATGACGAAGATGTTGGCCGCGAAGGCCATGTTGCGGACCGCGGGCGCGGTCACCCAGACGATGACGCCGTTGAGCGGCCCCATGTTGAGGAAGGCGAGCATCTCGGCCAGGAAGAGGAATCCCAGCGAGGCGGGGTACGAGGTCGAGCGCACGGCCGCGACGCCGGCGGGGAGAGCCAGCAGGAAGCCGATGCCCGAGACGAGGAAGTAGGCCTTCCCGGTGACCTTGAGCAGGCGGTCGCCCAGCCAGCCGCCCAAAAGCGACCCGATGAGGCCGGCGCCGACGGTGAGGCCCCCGAACACGGTGCCGGCTTCCGAGACCGAGAGCCCCCAGGTGCGGTTCAGGAAGCTCGGCATCCAGACCGCCAGCCCGCCGAGCGCGAAGGTCATCGCCGTCATCGCGAGCGTGCTCGCCAGGTAGCTCTTCGTGCGGTACAGGCCCAGGTAGTCCCTGAGGCCGGGGCCCGGGGCGCCGGACGGCAGCGGCGGGCGCGGGTCCTTGAGGCGCGTCGCGAGCAGCGCCAGGACGAGGCCGGGGACGCCGGCCGCGAAGAACGCGGCACGCCAGCCGAAATGCCCGCCGATCCAGCCGCCCATCACGTAGCCTAACGCGCTGCCGACGGGGATGGCCATCGAGAACAGGGCCAGCGCGCCGCCGCGCTTCTCCTTGGGGAAATGCTCGGCGACGAAGGAGGGCGAGACCGCGCCGTAGCCCGACTCCCCGACGCCGACCAGCGCGCGGGCCAAAAAGAGCTGCGTGTAGCCGCGCGCGAGGCCGCCCAGGCCGGTCGCGAGGCTCCACAGCCCGATGCCGCCGGCGATCCAAGGCACGCGGCTGCCGCGGTCGGCGCGCCAGGCCACGGCGGGGGCGGCGCACATGTAGACGAGCATGAAGGCGGAGGCCAGGGCGCCGAGCTTCGCGTCGCTCACCCCCATGTCGGCCTTGATGAGCGGCAGGAGGGCGAACAGGACCTGCCGGTCGACGTAGTTGACCAGGTTGATGCAGAAGAGGAGGGCTAGGACGGAGCGGGGGCCGTTCATTTGCCGACGCAGAAGCGCGCGAACACCGCGCCCAGGACCTCTTCCGAGGTGTCCTTGCCGACGAGCGAGTCGAGGGCGGCGAGCCCGGCGCGCAGGGTGTGCGCGGCGGTCTCCTCGCGGCCGGCGGCGAGCTCGGCGGCGGCCGTGGAGAAGGCCGCGGCGGCGTCGAGCAGGGCGGCGGCTTGGCGCCCGGCGGCGGGGAGGCCCCGGGGGAGCGCGGCCAGGCGGCGGCGGGCGAGCGCGGCGAGGGCGTCGAGTCCCAGGCCGGTCCGCGCGCTGACCGACACGGTCTCGAGGCCCGCCAGGTCCTCCGGGGCCACGCGCTCCGGGAGGTCGCACTTCGTGAGCACCGCGGCGCAGCGGCCCTCCGCGGACAGCGTCCGGGCGTGCGCGGCGGCGGCGCGCGCCTCGGCGGGGTCGCCGGCGCGGTCCACGACGAGCAAGGTGAGGTCGGCCGCGCGGGCGCGGGACAGGGCGACCTCCGCCCCCCGCCGCTCGAGCTCCGAGGCGGGGGCCGCGCGCACGCCGGCCGTGTCCACGAGGGCGCAGGCGGCCCCGGCGAGGTCGGCAACCGCCTCGACCGCGTCGCGCGTGGTGCCCGGCTCCGGGGAGACCAGCGCCCGGTCTTCTCCGAGAAGGGCGTTCAGCAGGCTGGACTTTCCCGCGTTCGGGGCGCCGAGGAGGACGACGCTCGGGGCGCCGGCGCCCAGGCGCGCGCGGCGGCGGGAGGCGGCCAACGACGCGGCCGCGTCGGCGAGCGCCCCGGCCCGGCGGGCGGCGTCCTCGGGACGCACCGGCGGCAGGTCGTCGTCGGGATGGTCGAGGTTGGCCTCGACGAGGGCGGCCAGGTCGAGCGCGCCGGCGCGCAGGGCCTCGACGCGGGACGAAAGCCCCCCTTCGAGGTCCGCCGCGGCGGTCCGGTGCTCGTCGGCCGAGCGCGCCGCGATGAGGTCGCAGACCGCCTCGGCCTGCGGGAGGTCGAGGCGCCCGTTGAGGTACGCGCGGTAGGTGAACTCGCCGGGACGGGCCGGGCGGCAGCCGGCCGCTTCGGCCAGAGCCAGCACGCGCTCGACGACGTAGGGCGAGCCGTGGGTGGAGAGCTCCACCGTCTCTTCGCCGCTATAGGAGGCGCCCGCCTCAAAGCGCGTCACGACCGCCTGGTCGAGCACGGCGTCCCCGTCGCGCAAGGCGAGCAGCGTCGCCCGGC
Organism: bacterium; assembly: GCA_004322435.1. GTDB lineage: Bacteria > Elusimicrobiota > Elusimicrobia > UBA1565 > UBA1565 > SCTT01. The sequence goes on along the minus strand of SCTT01000423.1, from coordinate 1,274 downwards.
GCGGGGCCGGCGGGCGGTCCGCCGCGACGAAGGACGCGGCGGCCGCCCAGGCGCCCGGGCCGCTCAGGCGGACGACGGCCAGGGCGCCCGCCCCGGGCGGGGTGGCGAGGGCGACGACGACGTCGCCGGTCAGCGGCGCTTGGGCCGGACGACGACCTTGCGCCAAGAGCCCTCCCCTTCCGAGGCGGTCTCGACTTCCGGGTTGTCGGCGAGGCGGCGATGGACGATGCGGCGCAGCGCCGGCTCCATCGGCTCGAAGCGGAACGGGTGGCCGGACTCCGCGACCTCGAGCGCCGCGCGGTCCGCGTCGGCCGCGATGCGCGCCTCCAGGTCCTTCCACCAGCCGTCGCACTCGACCTGCAGCGGCGCCGACACGCCGGCGCGCCGGCCGACGAGGATGGTGGTCAAGAACTGCAGCGCCTCGAGGGTGCGGCCGTTCTTGCCGATGACGAGGCCGCCGTCCTCCGTGACGAGCTCGGCCTGGACGCGCGCCTGCGCCGCGTCCCAGCGCGCGGTGACCTTGGCGTCGGGGACGCCGGCCAGGCGCATCAGCTCGGCGAGGACTTCCTCGGTGGCCTTCACGGCCTTCGCGGTCTCCTCGGCCGTCAGCGGCACGGCGTCGTCGCGGCGGGGGCGGCGCTCGGGGCGCGGACCTGATTCATGGCGCGGACGGTCCTCGCGGCGCGGTGCGGCATCATGCCGGGGGCGGTCGTCGCGCCGGGGCCGGTCGTCGCGCCGTTCGGCGCGGGCGGGTTCGGCGGGGCGGTCCTGCGCCGGCTCCCGGGGTTCGGCCGGGGCGGGGCGGGGCTGTTCCGCGGGCTTCGCGGCGGGGCGGGCCGGCGCGCGGCCGCGTCCGGCGGGGCGGGCGGACGAGAGCCTAGCGCGCGGCGAGGGCTTCTCGGCCGAGGCCGCGCCGGCCTGTCCGGCGGCCGACGGGTCTCCCCAGCGCTTCTCGCGCACCTGGACGCGGGCCGCCTTCTGGCCGAAGCCCAGGATGCCGGCGTTCCCTTCGTCTAGGACCGTCACTTCGACCTGGTCGCGGCGCAGGCCGAGCTCCTTGAGCGCGTTCTCGACCGCGATGGTCACCGTCCGTCCTTCACATTCGATCTCTTTCATGGGTGCAGTCCTCCGTGAGAATGGTTCATTTGTCGAGATAGCGCCGGAACACCATCTGCGACCCGAAGCCGACGAGGCTGTTGGTGAGCCAATACAGCACCAGGCCGGCGGGGAAGTTCAGGAACATGAACGTCATGACGATGATGCCCATCGTCATG
>SCTT01000422.1 GCA_004322435.1 bacterium | reverse complement strand
GGAGCTTCCCGTTCCAGTCGAGCAGCAGCTCGACCTGGGAGTTGTTCGCCCCGCCCTTGGTGATGATGCGCTCGGTGGACCAGTAGAAGTAGAGGTCCACGGCGGAACCGTTGGCGCCGCCCTTGATGGTGCGCGCCTCGTGGTCGATGAAAAGGTCCACCGGGGCCCCGTTCAAGCCCCCCTTCACGGTCCAGGCGCGGCGGTCGAAGGTCAGGGAGACGGGCGCGCCGCCCGTGCCGCCCGAGATGGTGCCCTGGACGGGGCGCAGGGCCAGCGGGCCGATGCCGGCGGCGGGGGCGGCCTTCTCGAAGGAGGCGGCGGCGCCGAGGGCGGCCTGCTCGGCGAACAGCGCGCGGGCGGGGGCGGCCAGGGCCAGGAGGGCGGCGGCTAGGGCTAGGTGGCTCATGCCCCTATTGTACCACGGGCCTCTCAGAACACCAGCTTCGCGGCCAGATACGTCAGCGCCGCGGTCGCCGCCGCGCAGGGGATGGTCAGCACCCAGGCCCAGACGATGCGGCCCGCGATGCCCCAGCGCACGGCCGAGAGGCGGTTGGTCGAGCCGACGCCCACGATGGCGCCGGTGATGGTGTGGGTGGTCGAGACCGGGATGCCGGCCAAGGAGAACGCCAGGATGGCGACCCCGGCGCCGGTCTCGGCGCAGAACCCGCCGACGGGCTTGAGCTTGGTGACCCGGCTCCCCATCGTCTGCACGATCTTCCAGCCGCCCATCAGGGTGCCCAAGGCGATGACCCCGTGGCAGGACAGGATGACCCACCAGGGGATGTGGAACGTGGCGCCCAGGTAGCCGTTCGAGAAGAGCAGGACCGAGATGATGCCCATCGTCTTCTGCGCGTCGTTGGCGCCGTGGGAGAGGCTGTAGACCCCGGCCGAGAAGAGCTGGCCGATGCGGAAGGTCGAGTCGACCTGGGAGGGGGACTTGTGGCGGAAGATCCACGAGACGGCCACCATCATCGCCATGCCGAAGATGAGCCCGATGGTGGGGGAGAGGAAGATGAAGGCGACGGTGGTCAGGAGCTTCGCATAGAGCAGGCAGCCGGTGCCGGCCTTCATCATCGCGGCGCCCAAGAGGCCCCCGATGAGCGCGTGCGACGAGCTCACCGGGATGCCCAGAACCATCGTGATGTAGTCCCACAGGCTGGCGCCGACCAGGGCCCCCACGATGACCGCGTTGTCGATGACCGCCGGGTCGACCAGGCCCTTGCCGATGGTCGTCGCGACGTGCACGCCGAAGCCGAAGGCGGCGACGAAGTTGAAGAAGGCGGCCCAGACGACCGCCTGGCGCGGCGAGAGGACGCGCGTCGAGACCACCGTCGCGATGGAGTTCGCGGCGTCGTGCATCCCGTTCAAGAAGTCGAACAGGTACGCGAGCGCGCAGATGAAGACGACCGCGTGGAACGGGTCCATCTAGGCCTGCTTGACGAGGATGGATTCGATGATGTTCGCCACGTCCTCGCACTTGTCGATGGCGGTCTCGAGGCCCTCGTAGACCTCCTTCCACTTGATGACCTCGAGGGCGTCCGGCTTGCCGTGGAAAAGCTTGCCGATGGCGGCCTCAAGGGTGCGGTCCCCGGCGTTCTCGAGGCGGTTGATCTCGATGCAGTAGTCGAGCACGCGCCGGGTCTTCTCTTTGTCGGCGAGGTCGCCCACGGCCTTGCGCACGGTGTCGGCGGCCTGCAGCAGGATGTCGGCGAGCTGGACGAGCTCGGGCGTGGTTTTCTCGATGTGGAAGAGCTGCATCCGGGTCGCGATGGACTGCACGAGGTCCACGATGTCGTCCATCTCGGAGCCCAGCTCGTGGATGTCCTCGCGGTCGAAGGGGGTGATGAAGGTGCGGTTCAAGCGGTCGAAGATCTCGTGGGTGGTGATGTCCGCCTCGTGCTCGATCTCCTGGAGCTTGCGGAAGCGCTCGGGCTCGAGCGACCAGTTCTGGACCATCTCGAGGAAGAGCTTGGTGCCCTCGACGTTGTGAGCCGCCTGCTTGTTGAACAGCTCGAAGAACTTCTCTTCCTTCGGCATGAACGAGAACATGGGAGCCCCCTGGGTGCGGCCGACCGGACCATCCTACATTAGCCGTCACGCCGCCGTCACGCGCAGGGCGGCCGGAAGCGATAGAATCCTCCCATGGCGGCCAAGATCCTCCTCGTGGAAGACGAGAAGGCCCTCTCGCGCATCGTCCGCTACAACCTCGAGAAGGAAGGGCACAAAGTCGTGCTCGCGGAGGACGGCGAGGCCGGGCTGGCCTTGGCCCGGCGCGAGAAGCCCGACCTCGTCATCCTCGACATCATGCTGCCCAAGCTCGACGGGCTTCAGGTCTGCAAGGCTCTGCGCTCCTCCTCGTCCGTGCCCATCCTGTTCTTGACCGCGAAGAAGTCCGAGGTGGACCGCGTGCTGGGCCTCAAGCTCGGCGCCGACGACTACGTGACGAAGCCCTTTTCGGTGGCCGAACTGGCGGCGCGCGTCGAGGCCCTCTTGCGCCGCGCCGCCCCGGCCGTCGCGCCCGCCGCCCCGCGCCGCGCGGGCGAGCTCGAGGTGGACGTCGAGCGCCACGAGGTGTCGGTCAAGGGCAAGCCGGTGGCGGTCACGCCGCGCGAGTTCACGTTCCTCAAACTCCTCCTCGAGGCCGACGGGCGGGTCCTGACCCGGGACGTCATCCTCGAAACCGTCTGGGGCATCGACCGGTCGGTGGAGATCGACACGCGCACGGTCGACCAGCACATCGCGCGCCTGCGCCGGAAGCTGGGGGCCGAGGGTTCCCGCATCGTCACGGTCATCAACTCCGGCTACAAGCTCAAGAAGGGCTAGTCCCTTCCTTTATAGACTGCCCTCATGATGGCCATCCTCGGCTGGTTGGCGGCGGCCGCCCTCGCGGTCTGGGCCTGGGACGCCTCCCGGCGCCGGGCCCGCGACATCGCCGCGCTCGAGAAGGCCATGGCCGCCGTCGCCGCGGGCGACTTCACGGCGCGGCCGGAGGCGGGCTGGTCGTTGGAGCTCGCCGGGCTCGCCAGCCAGATCGGCGTCCTCGCTGTCCGCACCCGCAGCGGCCTGGGGGCCCTGGCTTCGGAGAAGACGAACCTGCGCTCGGTGCTCGACAACATGGCCGAGGGGGTCGTCATCCTGTCGCCGGACGGGCGCGTCACCGACGCCAACGCCGCCGTCGAGCGCCTGCTCGGGGTCCCGGCGACCGGGGTCCACGGGCGCCCGGTGGCCGAGGTGTTCCGGCATCCGCCTCTGCAGGACCTGGCCCGCGAGGCTCTCGCGACCCGCGCGCCCCAATCCGGCGAGGTGACCCTCTTCACCCCCGAGGAGCGGGCCTTTGCGGTCTCGGCCACCTCTTTGCCCGGCGAGGCCTTCCCGGCCGGGGCCGTGCTCGTGCTCCACGACATCACGCGGCTGCGCCGCCTCGAGGAGCTGCGCAAGGAGTTCGTCGCGAACGTCTCGCACGAGCTGCGCACCCCGCTGGCCGCCATCAAGAGCTTCGCGGAGACCTTGCGCCTGGGCGCCCTCGACGACAAGGCGGTCCGCGAGGAATTCGTGCGCACCATCGAGGAGCAGGCCGACCGGCTGACGGCCATCGTCGACGACCTGCTGGAGCTGGCGGCGCTTGAAGGAGGGCGGCGCGCGCTCAAGGCCGAGGAGCTGGACCTCGCGGGGGAATCCCGCCGCATCCTCGCGGCCCTGCGCCCGCTCGCCGACGCGGCGAAGGTCGAGTTGTCCTCGTCCGTTCCGGACGGGCTCCGCGCGCGGGCCGACGCGGGCGCCTTTGAACGCGTGCTGCGCAACCTCGTCGAGAACGCGGTCAAGTACAACCGCGAGGGCGGGCGCCTGGACGTCTCCGCCGCGTCCGAAGGGGCTTTCGTGCGCTTGAGCGTCTCGGACACGGGGTTGGGCATCCCCGCCGCCGACCTGCCGCGCGTCTTCGAGCGCTTCTACCGCGTCGACAAG
>SCTT01000421.1 GCA_004322435.1 bacterium | reverse complement strand
CGCCGATCTCGATGGTGAACACGAGCTGGAGGGAGATGAAGTTCGAGGAGACGATGGTGATGTCCCAGTGCCAAAAGCCCAGTATGCCCATCATCATGACGACCGACAGGACGCTGGTGGCCAGCGGCATCGCCGCGTAGCGCGCGTCGCGGAAGATCAGCGCCAGCAGGCACACCAGGTAGAGCACCATCCCGACGCCGAACACGCCGACGTCCTTTTTGATGTAGGAGATGATGTCGTCGACGATCATCGGCACGCCGCCCAGGTAGACCCGGGCCTCGCCGCGGAAGCCCGCGATCACGCGCCGGATCGCGGCGATGTCGTCGTGGCGCCAGGAGCGGTGGTCGTCGGTCATCTTGCGGTGCTCGTGCTCGACGTAGGCGAGCGCCCCCCGGTCCTCCGCGGAGAGCTTCCCCAGGCGCCGCCGTTCGCGCAGGGCGTAGCGGCGGGACGTCAGCTCGTCCAAGGCCGTGTCCGGCTGGAAGTTGACCTGGATGGCGCAGGACTTCAGGTCCGCGCTGACGAGGTTGCCCTGGTAAATGGGGCTGTCGCGGAACTCGATGATGGCCAGCTTCTTGTTCGCGGTCGGGGACTCGAGCGTCTTGATGTTGTCCTTGAGCTCCTTGAGCGTGCCCGCCGGGTTCTTCAAGAGCGGGGCGTCGAGGATGGTCACGACCGAGGAGACGCGCGGCAGGACCTTGAGCGCCTCGCGCAGGCGTTTGAGGCGGGCGAGCGAGACGTCCGAGAAGAGGTCCTCGGGAGGGGTGTACGTGACGACCACGAAGTCGCCGTAGCCGAACCGCTCCGTCACGTGCCGGTAGTAGACGACGTCGGGGTCGTGCTCCAGCACGAGCTGGTCGCTCGAGGCGTCCATCCGGAAGTCCTTCACGTAATAGCCGCACGACGCGACGACGGCCGCGGTCCACAGGAGCGTCAGCCAGGGGCGGCGCAGGACGACCGCGTCGTAGAGCTTCCCCCAGAAGGCCCCCGTCAGGACGCCCGGCATCAGGGCTTGGTCTCGGCGGGCTTGGATTCCGGCTTGGCGCTCTTCTTGGTCTTCTCGAGCTCCTGGGGACGCTCGAAGGGCTGCGTGCGCAGCTTGGCGAGGAGGTCGGCGGGGGAGGACTTGCGGAGGAACTCGCCGTACTGGGCGCCGTAGGCCTTCACCAGGCTGATGCCCTCGATCTCGACGTCGTAGGCCTTCCAGACCTCGCCCTTCTTGTAGAGCTTGTAGATCATCTCGTAGCGCTCGTTCTTGGAGAGGATGTGGGACATCATCTGGACCTTGCCGTCCTTCTGCAGCGCGGGGTCCTTGAACTCGACGGTCTCGTCCGTGAGCAGGTCCACCTTCTCGAAGTAGGAGTCCTGCAGCTGCTTGACGAAGAGGTCGGTGAACTCCTTCTGCTGCTTCGGGTCGAACTTGGGCCAGTTCTCTCGGCCGAGCACCAGCTTCGACATCAGAGCCATGTCGAAGAGGCTCTCGCCGACGGCCATCACCTTCTTCTTCTTGGCGTCCCGCTCGAGGGCCTTGTCCTTGAGGATGGCCATCACCTGGTTGACCGAGCTCTCGACGAGCGTGCTCACGGGCTTTAAGTCGTCGGCGGCCCGCACGGGGGCGGCGAAGGCGAGGACGGCGGACAGGACGAGGTTCATTCGGTCACTCCTTGATCTTCTTCTCACGGTTCTTGCGGTACGCGTCGCGCGTGAAGGCGTAGGGGTCCAAGGCGTCCTTCTTGAGGCTCTCGTACTCCCCGATGTGCAGCGAGATGTAGTTCATCTGCTCCCCCCCGGTCACCGCCAGGCCGTCCGGCACCAAGGTCACCAGGTAGGGCACGGGGCTCAAGAACAGGCTGGGGACGATCATCAGGCCGTCGCGGAGGTTGCTCGGGCCCATCAGCGGGATGGTGAAAGCGAAGCCCTCCCCCACCCCCCAATAGCCCAGGGCCTGCCCGAGGTCTTCATCGGGCGGGCGCGGCCAGCCGAACCAGCGGTCGGCGGGGTCGAAGAGGCCTCCTACCCCCAAGGTGGAGTTGACGAGGAAGCGGCGCGTCTCCGCCCCGGCGCGGGCCATCTTCAGCTGCATCAGGCTCCCGACGAAGCGGACCGGCCAGCGCAGGTTGTGAAAGCCCCTGTCCACCGCGGTCCGGAAGGGCTTCGGGGCGACGTACCCGTAGCCGCGGGAGACCGGCTTGGCGAACCAGAAGTAGAACTTGTCGTTGAAGTGGAAGAACGGGCGGTTCCAGAAGGCCAGCGGGTCCGGGCGGGGCTTCTCGGCCTTGAACTCCTCGTCGAAGC
>SCTT01000420.1 GCA_004322435.1 bacterium | reverse complement strand
GCCGAACCGGCGCAGGGCCTCGGCGATGCGGCCCTCGCCGGTTCGGCGACGAGCCCGACGCCGCGAAGATCGCCGCGGCTCTGGCGGCACGGCCGCCGACGACGACCCGCAAGCTCGCCGAGGCCGTCGCCGAGGCCAAGGGCCTGGGCAAGGGCCGGGTCCGCAAGAAGGACGCATCCGCCCCCCACCCCGCGACCCGGACGTTCCAGGCGCTGCGCATCGCGGTCAATTCGGAGCGCGAGTCTCTGACGACGCTGCTTCGGGACCTTCCCGGCCTCGTGCGGCCGGGCGGCCGCGCGGTGTTCCTCACCTTCCATTCGGGGGAAGAGGCCCTCGTGCAGGCGGCTCTGGCCGACCAAGCCGCCGCGGGGTTCTGGCACGTCCCGCTCGAGGCGCCCCGCAAGCCCTCTCCGGAGGAAGTCCGGGAGAACCCGCGGGCGCGCTCGGCGCGCCTATGGCGCGCGGTCCGGACCGCCCTTACTTAAGGCCGCCGATCTCCGCGTCCGAGTGGTTCTCCATCCGCCACGGGCCGCGGTCGACGCGCTTGCCGATCTTCGAGTAGATGTAGCTTCCGTGATGCTTCGAGCGCAGCATCGTCTTCCGGAGGCTCAGGCCGGGCGCCGCGGAAACCTCGAGGGCCCCCTCGCACAGGCACAGGTAGGTCCGTCCGTCCTCCCGGACCTCGAGGAAGAACTCGGTCCCGCGCACCGCGGCGACCGCCAGGGGGGTGCTCACGCTGAAGTTGCCGCGCAGGCGGGGCAGCACGCTCAGGAGCGCCCCCGACACGAGGCCCACCTCGCGCTTGCCGAGCTTGATCTCGGCCGGCCCGGTGAGCATCAGCCGGCCCTCGTCGCCCAGCTCGAGGACGGCCTTGCCCTTGTCCAGCCGTACCTTGGCCCCTTCGGAGAGCTCGCCCTCGGCCGCGACCGCCTTCCCGTCCGCCGTCAGCACCCCCCCGGTCACCGAAGCCACCTTGTAGCGGGAGGGCTTCGCGGCGGAGGCTTGGACGGCGAACGCGGCGGCGAGGAGGACGGCGGCGAGAAGTCTCATGAGGGTTAGTCTAGCCCCGAAACGGCCCTCCGTCAAACCCAACAACCTAGGCCCAAAGACCCGCGAAAACACCCTCCCGGAGGTCCCTACGCCTCTAGGACCTCCGTGCTAAACTTAGGGCATGAGAAACAGCCTCCTCCTTTTGGCCGTCCTCCTCGCCGCCCCCGCCCGCGCCGAGCAGTCGGAGCTCTTCGACGGGACGAGCGGCAAGAAGCTCGAGTTCCCCGCCGTGACGTTCACCCCCTCGCCCGCCCCCAAAGACGTCGACCCGCGCCCCGCCCAGACGAAGCAATCGGGCTCCGACCTCTTTTATTTCTCCCCCGAAGAGGCCGCCGCCGCCAAGAAGAAGTTCGGCGTCGCCGCGTTCCGCGACCCCGCCGGCGAGCTGCCCTTCGACAAGGACGTGCCCAAGGAGATCCAGGCGCAGATGCTCGGAGACCTGGCCTTCATCAAGACCGTCTCGGGCTCGGGAGCCTCGCCGCTCCACCGCCAGATCTTCGGGGCCGTCGACGGCTCGGTCTACGAGCAGTTCTTCAAGTCGCGCGTCAGCGGCGTCGGCATGAGCCGCTGCGGCGACGGCAACGCGGTCGCCTGCGTGATGCCGTTCTGGAACCCCACGAAGATGTGGCTGACGCAGAATTACATCCGCTTTTCCCACCCCCAGGTCTCCCGCTTGATGGTCGTGTTCCACGAGGCGCGCCACACCGAGTCGGGCCACGGCAACTGGGGCCACGCCTCCTGCCCGACGCCCTTTTTGGGCCCCGACGGCAAGGAGATGCGGAGCATCTGGACCGGCGCGGAGCTCGCCGGCGAGGCCGCCTGCGACAAGACCCCGCTCGGCTCCTACGGCTCCTCGGCCATCATGCTCAAGAACATCGCCAACCACTGCGAGACCTGCAACGGCAAGGTCCGCCAGGACGCGAGCCTCTACGCCGACGACCAGCTGGGCCGCGTGACGGACGCGAAGGCCCACCAGCAGATGGTGGAAGACTTCAAGCTGTGAGGCGGGGGCTCGTCCTAGCCCTCCTCGCCTTCGCGGCCTGCCGCGCCACCCTGCCCGACACCAAGCTCGCGGCGCTCGACGCCGTGCTCGCCGCCAAGGACGACAACGACCCCCGGCTCGACACGGCCTTCGAGGGGCTTTCCGAATCCGCCAAGCGTTCTTTCCGCGCGCGCTTCGCCGACTATCCGCGCGAATACTTCAACGAGCGCGGCACCATCGTGTACGTGCTGGGCCGGAACATGAAGACCCCGGCCGACTGGGCGTTCTTCCGGGCCGTGGTCGCCGAGCCGCCCTGCCGGAGCCTGGCCGACTGCGCGAAAGCGGGCGAGGCCGGGGGCCCCGGCGACGAGGTGACCCTGGCCTACCCCGCGCTGGTGGCGTTGAAACGCGCCCAGCGCGAGTTTTCCACGGGCGGGAGCATGCAGGCCGCCGCACGGACGGTCGTGCGGGAGGCCCTCAAGTCGGAGGCGCCGGCCGTGCGGCGCCTTGCCGAACGCGGCCCCGGACGCTGACGGGCCTCACTTGACACCCCGCGCCCGGAGGCTATCCTAGGGCCATGCGCCGCCCCCTCGCCCTCCTCCTGCTGTGCGCCGTCCCCCTCCTCGCCGAAGACCCGCCGGCCCAGCCCGAGCGCCGGACCGTGACGGTCGCCGGTCCGGGGGCCGAACACCTGGCCCAGACCTTCGCCGAGCTGCGCGGGGTCAAAGGCGTCCCCGAGGGCTGGGACTCTCCCGCCTCGGTCGCCAAGGACCCTTTCTTCTCGGCCCTGTCCCAGCTCGAAGGGTTCAAGTCGGGGGAACGCTCGGCCGTCGTCGAGGGCGGCGAGTTCAAGGGGATCCTCATCACGCACGAGGGCAAGTCCTTCCTTTATAAGCCCCCCCAGCCCTTCGCCGCGCAGGTCCCCAAAGACGGCGAAGTCGCGCAGACCGTGCTGGGCCTGCAGGGCGGCCGCGCCGTCGAGCGCAAGATCGACACCCTGAGTCCCACGGAACAGGCGGCGGCGCGCGGGAACGTGTCCGGCGTCGGGCGCCTCGTCCTGGGAAGCGCCGACCGCGCCTTCGACGGCTCCGCGCTGCGCGGCGACGGCGTCTTCCTCGGCGGTAAGCGCGTCGCCGACAAGCGGGCCCCCCCGGCCGCGGGCGCTCCATTTAAGGCCGTCGAGCGCCCGAAAGGCGACAAGCTCCCCATCGTCAACGAGTACAAGGGCGCGCCGCCGGCGGACCTCAAGCCCGGCCAGTTCTTCTGGGACGGCAAGACCTTGATGGCCGCCGAAGCCGCCGTCGACGGCGGCGGGATGCGCGCCCGCGCGGTCGGCTACATGGCCGACATGAAGAAGGACCCGAGCGGCGACATGGTGTTTTGGCACGGCGGGGCCGTCCCCGACCCCAAGGGGACCCACCCCGCGGCGCGCGAGAACTGGTCTCTGCTCTACGTCCCGAAGCTCGAGAAGCACATGGAGGCCGTGGAAGGGAACAACACCGCCCACCATGTCGCGCAGTACGCGATGATGGACTTGAGCCGCGGCAAGGTCCTGAAGACCCCCGACGGCCCGCGGCTGGACCTGGCGAGCGCCCTGCAGGACCACCCGACGGTCTGGCGCCTGCCCCCGGCCGACGAGAAGCTGCGCAACAGCCTCGACAAGCCCGAGACCAAGCCGCTCTTCCGCTTCGGCGCGCCGGTGGCCACGAAGGACCGCTCCTACCAGTCCTTCATCGACATGCGCGGCAACACGTACCAGGAGCAGGAGCGCAACGGACAGAAGTTCATCGTGAAGACGGGCCGGCTCTTCAACCTCAAGGAGCCGCCGTCGCCCTCGGACCGCGTGCCCGGCACCGAAAGGACCGTGCCCATCCTCGTCGCCCCTGTCGAGCGCCCGGAGGCCCCGCCGGACCCGTTCGCCGAGTACGACAAGGCTCTCGCGGGCAAGCTCCCCTCGTATCTGGAACGGGCCGCCAAGACCCTGGATTACGACGGCTTCTCGGCCGAGGCGGCCCAGCGCTACGCCAAGGACCGCCGCGAGCTCGAAATCTCGGCGGCCAACGGCAAGGCCGACCCGCTCACCCCGCGCCCCTTCCCCGGCGGCTTCGGCTCGGCCAACGCCGGCCTCGACGCCGTCCGCCGCTTGGCCGCCCTCAAGCTCACGGACTCGGGCGACATCGTCCGCCGCACGCGGCTGCTCCAAGGGGCCCTGTCGAACCCCGAGCCCGAGGTGCGCCAGGCCGCGGCGGAGGCCCTCGCCGCCTCCGGCGAGTACGGCCGCGACGCGCGCCACGCGTTGGCCGCCACCGCGGTGCTGGACTTGAACCCCTTGGTGCGCTCGGCGGCGGCCCTGGCCCTGCCGAAGGTGGACCCCACAAACGCCGCGGCGTACCGCGTCCTGCCCGAGTTCCCGAAAACCCAGCCGGCGCCCCCTAAGCCCGTCTACGGCCCCCAGCCCGAGCCGCGGCCCGTCCCGTCGCGGGAGAGCGACCTAGCCGCCGCCCTCAGGCTCCCCGCCGACTCCCCCGACCGGAACACCGCCGTCCAGGCCCAGGTGAGCCGCTTCCTGCGCTCCGACCAGAACTCCCTCGAGGCCGAGAAGGCGCGCAACGAGCTGGCCGTCCTCCTCACGCACACGAGCCCGTTGACGCGGGCCCAGGCCGCGGGAGCCCTGTTGATGGCCGACCGCAAGCGGCCGAACGCCGACGCGGTGACCACGCTGTCGCGCTTTTTGGGTTCGGACGCGCGGGCGATGGACCCGGCGCTGCGCGCCTACTGCCTGTCCGGGCTGATGGAGCTCGAGAAGCCGACGCCGGGCCTGCTGGGCGGCCTCCAGACCGCGGTCGAGAACACGACGGAGCCCCTGCCGGTGCGCCAGCAGGCGTTCCTGGCGCTCCTCAAGCTCCAGCCCGACGACAAGTCGCGGCTGTCGTTGATGGAATCCTACGGCAAAAACCCGAGCACCCGCATGGTGCTGCCCCGGTCCGCGGCCGAACCGCCCTTCGATCCCTTCCGGCGGAACTCGGACCCGTTCGGCGGCCTCTTGCGGCCGCGCTAGGGAACGGCCCGGCTGTTCACCGCCAGCAGGTCGTAGGCCGCCTTCAAGTGCCGCGGGTGGACCACCCCGGTGTCGTGCCCGCTCATCAGGCTCCCCGGGTTGAAGCGCGACACGTTCAGGCGCCGCCGCGGCGCGTAGAACTCGATGTACTCGTCGGGCAGGCCCATGATGTGCCCGAACTCGTGGGCCGCCGCGTCGAACTGCCAGGAGCGGGTCAGCGCGATGGTGTCCGGCAGCGCGTGCGGGAAGTCCGACTCCTTGAGCCTCAGCGCGTCCGGCGAATACGGAGCCCCCGGCGCGATGACGCGGACCTCCACCTCGGCGCGGAAGGTCCGCGCCCGCCCGTCCAGCTCGAAGCTCCCCTGCCAGTGCCGCTCGATGGAGCGCTTGAACGCGTCCAAGGTCTTGGCGTCCGCGATGGCCGTCTCGAAGACGGCGCGGACCACGAACCCGCCCGGGACCTCCCGCAAGGTCAGTCCCGGATGGTCCGGCACCCAGACGTGGGCCGGCCGCCGGCGCTGGTCCATGCCGAGCCAGGTCCGGCCGAGCGTCATGTCGGTGTAGCGGGGCAAGGACGACTCCGTCATGCGGCGCACCGGCGTCACGGTCTCGCGCAGGTACTCGAGCACCTCGAGCCGGCGCGCCTCGACGAAGGCGGGGGCCATCCCGCGCTCGGCCGCGAGGCGGTGGCGCGTCAGGAGGCGCTCGAGGAAGAAACCGATCTTCTCAAGGCGCGCCTTGAGGCCGTCGAGGCCCAGCAGGCTCTCGCGCACCGCGTCGGCGGTGACGCGCTCGGCCGGGGGCGGCAGGACCTCCCAGCCCCGCTCCACCGCGACGGCCGCCGGCGCGGCTTGGGCGGCGCCCCGCGCCGGCGCCGGGCCGCGCACCGCCAGCGCGCGGGCCTGACCCTCGAGGGCCTCGAGGCGTTCCAGCGCGCGGCGCACCTCGCTCGAACGCAGCAGCTCGGTCGCGACCCGCCATTCGGAGAGGAAGGTCGTGATGACGTCGGCGGCGCGGGCCCGCACCGTCTCGGGCATCGTCGGGTCGTCGACCAAGGGCCGCAGCAGGTTGTAATAGCGGTGGAGGAGGCCGGCCACCGCCTTGATCCGGACCGCGGGGTCCATCCCGCGCGTCTCGGTCACGCTCCTCAGGGCCAGGAACATCGGGCGCAGCGCCGAATTCATGCCGCCGGGCTCCTGGCGCAGGAACTTGCGCATGACGTCGAGCTGGCCGGGGTCCGAAGTCAGGATGAACCGGAGGTTCCGGTACTCGTCGCGCCGCTCCTCGAGGTC
>SCTT01000419.1 GCA_004322435.1 bacterium | reverse complement strand
CACCCGCCGCCAAGCCGACGTCTACGACGTCGTGCTCGGGACGCAGAAGGCGCTCATCGCCGCGGCCAAGCCGGGCCTCAACTCCGCCGAGTGGCAGGTGCTCTCGATGCGGCTCATCGCCGAGGGCCTGCGCGATTTGGGGCTGATGAGAGGCTCGACGGACGCCTTAGTCGAGACCGGCGCGGTGCGGCTGTTCTACCCGCACGGCATCGGGCACCTCCTGGGCTTGGACGTCCACGACGGCCTGGGCGGCAAGCGCCGGAAGCTGCCGAACCCCACCAAGGTCCCCGTGCGCTTCGTCGCGCGGCTCGAGGCGGGCATGGCCATCACGGCCGAGCCGGGCATCTATTTCATCGCGGCGCTTTTGACCTCCAAGGCCCAGCGCGACAAGCATAAGGCCCACGTGGACTTCGCCAAGGCGCAGTCCTGGCTCGACTTCGGCGGCATCCGCATCGAAGACGACATCGTGGTTCAGGCGAAGGGCGCGCCGCTCAACCTCACGGACGTCCCCAAAGAACGCGCCGCCATCGAAGGGCTGCGCGCCGCCGTCCGTGGCTGAACCCCCCGCGCCGCCGGCGGGCGTCCCGCTCTGGCTCCGGCTGGCCTTGGTCCGGACGATGCTCCTGGTCGGCGACGGCGGCGCCGTCGCCGTCGGCCACTACGCGGCCTACCGCCTGCGCTTCCACTCGGCCTGGCTCGCCGAGCGGGTCCCGGTCGTCGGCGTGGACCCGGGCTGGGACCTCTACGCGCGCCTCCTCTGGCTCATCGTCCCGCTGTGGCTGGGCGTCTTCTGGTACTCCGCGCGCCTCTACCGCTACACCTGGCAGAGCCCCTTCGACTTCGTCATCCAGGCCGCCAAGGGGACCCTGCTGAGCTCGATGGCCGTGCTGGCGACGACGCTCCTCTTCGGGCGCCTCGAGTACTCCCGCTTCATGCTGCTCTTGGCCGGCGCGTTGGTCGGGCTGGGCGTGCTGGCCTCGCACGCGCTGGCCGACGTCGTCGACGGCCTGCTCGCCTCCTGGGAGACCGTCAAGCCCATGCTGCTCGTGGGCGGCGGCAAGGCCTCCGAGCTCCTGCGCGAGAACCTCAAATCGCGCCATCCGCGGCTGCCCGTCATCGAGCGCGACTCCATCCCGACGCCGGCCGAGCTCGAGGAGGCGGCCCGCCAGGGCGTCGGCGAGGTCGTCGTGGTCAGCGCCCGCGCCGCACAGGGCAAGCTCCTGGACTTGGCCGAGGCCTGCGAGACGGCCGGCCTGCCGCTGCGGATGCTGCCCGACCTCCTGGAGCTGCGCATGGGCGAGCTCCAGTTCGACGAGTCCCTGGGCGTGCCGGCCTACCGCCTCCAGCACACGCAGATGACGCGGGCCAACTACGCCGCCAAGCGCGTCTTCGACGTGACGGTCTGCCTCGCGGTCGCCGCCCTCGCGGGCCCCCTCCTCCTCGTCATCGCGGCGCTCATCCGGCTCGACTCCCCGGGCCCCGCCCTCTTCCGACAGGGGCGCCTCGGGCTGCGCGGGCAGGTGTTCCGCGCCTTCAAGTTCCGGACGATGGTCGTCGACGCCGAGGCCAAGGTGGACGAGGTCAAGAAGGAAGCCGGGGCCACCGGGTTCTTCAAGGCCAAGGACGACCCGCGCGTCACGCGCGTCGGCCGGGTCCTGAGGCGCTTTTCCATCGACGAATTCCCGCAGTTCATCAACGTCTTTCTGGGCGAGATGAGCGTGGTCGGCCCCCGCCCGCTGGCCGTCACCTCCGGCGAGATGGAGTCCTTGGTGGCCCAGTTCGGGGCCACCGCCAAGAAGCGCATGAACATCCTGCCCGGGATCACCGGCCTGTGGCAGGTGTCGGGACGCTCGGACATCTCCGACGAGCAGCGCTTCGCACTGGACCTGTTCTACATCGAGCGCTGGTCGCTGGGCCTCGATTTGGAGATCGTCCTGCGCACCGTCCCGGCGATGCTGTCGGGCAAGGGAGCCTACTGATGCCGAAGACCGCCGCCCCCCCCGCCGTGCCGCTGTTGGACTTGAAGCGCCAATACGCGGAGCTGCGCGCCGAGCTCCTCGCCGCCGCGACGCGCGTGATGGACTCGGGCGTCTTCGTGATGGGCCCCGAGGGCGCGGCCTTCGAGGCCGAGTTCGCCGCCGCCCACGGCGCGCGCCGCTGCGTGGGCGTCTCCTCGGGCGCCCAGGCGCTGACCGTGGCC
>SCTT01000045.1 GCA_004322435.1 bacterium | reverse complement strand
AGATGGTGATGGCGTCGCCGGAAGAATCGCGCATCACCTCGTACTCGACCTCGCGCCAGCCCACGAGGGACTTCTCGACCAAGACCTGCGGGGAGTTGGCGAAGGCGGCGGAGGCCAGAGAGCGCATCTCGGCCGCGTTGTGGGCGAAGCCCGAGCCCAGGCCGCCCAGCGCGTAGGCGGCGCGGACGATGACCGGATAGCCGATGCGCTCGGCGGTGCGCAGGGCCTCGTCCACCGAGGTGACGGCCTTCGAGGGGGGGACGGGGACGCCGATTTTCCGCATGTGCTTGGCGAAGAGGCCGCGGTCCTCGGTCATGCGGAGCGTGGCGATGGGCGTGCCCAGGTTCTTGACGTCGTATTTGCGCAGGATGCCCCGGCGGTCGAGCTCCATCGCGCAGTTGAGGCCCGTCTGCCCGCCGAAGCCGGCGGCCAGGCCCCAGGGGCGCTCCTTGGCGATGACGCGCTCCACCCAGTGCGCCTCGACGGGATAGAGGTAGACGACCACGTCTTTCTGCGGGTCGGTCTGCACGGTCGCGATGTTGGGGTTCACCACGATGACGCGGAAGCCCTCGGCGAGCAAAGAGCGGATGGCCTGCGTGCCCGAGTAGTCGAACTCGCCGGCCTGCCCGATGGAGAGGCCGCCGGAGCCGAGCAGGAGGATGGACTTTTTCACCGTTTCTTCCCCAGAGACGCCGCGAAGTCGGAGATGATCCAGGTCGTGTCGCGCGGGCCGGCCGAGGCCTCCGGGTGGAACTGCACGCTCTTCCAGGGCTTCGAGCGGTGGCGCAGGCCTTCGAGGGTGCCGTCGTTGACGTTCACGAACCAGGGAGCCCAGCCGTCCTTGAGGCTCTTAGCTTCGACCACATAGCCGTGGTTCTGGCTGGTCAGCGCGCCGCGCTTCGTGACGAGGTCCAGGACGGGCTGGTTGTGGGAGCGGTGGCCGTAGCGCATGCGGCTGGTCTTGGCGCCCGCGGCCAATCCCAAGAGCTGATGGCCCAGGCAGATGCCGAGGATGGGGCGGTTGCCCTTGAGCAGCTTCTTAAGGCGCGGGACGATGGGGCCCGTGCGCACCGGGTCGCCGGGGCCGTTTGAGAGGAGCCAGCCGTCGCAGTCGATGGTCTCGAGGTCGGTGTCCCAGGGCCGGACCTCGACCTCGACGCCCGCCGCGAGGAGGGCGCGCAAAATGCCCCATTTGACGCCCGTGTCGAGCACGGCGACGCGGCGCTTTCCCTTTCCCAGACGGATGGGTTCGCGGTTTGAGACCGCGGGCATGATGCACTGCGCGCCGGGGTCGAAGAAGCCTTCGCGGGCGGGGTAGAAGCCGGCGCCGAGGTCGCGCTCGCCGACGGGATTCTCGGGGACGATGCGGCCGAGGAGGAGCTTGGAGGAGCGGATTTTCGTCACGAGCATCCGGCAGTCGAGGCCGGCGATGCCGGGCACGCCCTGGCGCTCGAGCCAGGAGCCCAGCGGCCCGCCCGCGGCCCAGTGGTCGGCGTGCAAGGTCTCGGAGCCGAGCACGATGCCAGAGGCGCGCACGCGGTCGCTTTCGAGGCCCCGCGGCGGGATGCCCGAGAGCGGGTGCGGGTCCGGGGGGACGCCGTAGTTGCCGATGAGGGGGTAGGAGAAGACGACGATCTGGCCGAAGTAGGAGGGGTCGGTGATGGTCTCGGGGTAGCCCACCATGCCGGTGGTGAAGACCATCTGGCCGCTCGAGACGAGCGGCGCGCCGACGAGACGTCCTTTGAAACGGGTGCCGTCGCTTAAGATGAGGGAGGCTGAACGCGGTTTCGAACTCGGCACCGGGGGCAATCTTAGCAGGCTTGCCATGAGTTAGAATAGCCCCGATGAATAAAATGATTCCCGCGCTCCTCTTTCTGCTCGCTTCCTGCGCGGGGCCGCAGCCCGCTTACACCCCCGAGGACCCGCTTTCGGGAGCGAAGCCGCCGCGCACGTACAACGGATTTCTCGCCTCCTTGGCCGACGGCTGGGAGACTTCAGACGGCGTGCTCTCGGCGCCCGTCTCGGCGATGTTCCGGCGGGAGACGGCCTACGGCGCGGCCGACATCGTGGTCGAGCGCTACGGCCAAGGCGGCGCCGCGTTGGACAAAGAGGAGTTCGTCGCGCACCTCGTGACGGGAGCCCCGCCGCTCCAGTCGAAGCACGCCGCCGGCGGCGAGGTTCTCGCGGCCTACCACGACCTGCGCTTCACCTTGAGCGAGCGCAGCATCGGGCCCGACGACCCCTGGAAGGGCGCGCTCACCCAGAAATGGGCGCCGCCCAAGCTCAGCCCCGTCGAGGGCAAGCGGTTCTTGGTGGGGGGAGAGGCCTTCCGGCTCTTCCGCTGCGGCAAGCTCGGCGCGTGGGACGTCATCGCGGACTACCGCCGCGCGCAGGCCGCGGGCAAGGTGGAGGAGTTCCGCTCGACGCACCCGCCGGAAGAGCGGCGGCTGGTCTCGAACTGCTTCAACTCGTTTGTGGCCCACGCCGTGGCCGAAGGACGGGCGCTTCCGCCTCTGCCGCGGCCGTCGCTCTCCACGCTGCGCGGCATGGCCCGCGAGGAGTGGGAGCGCGGCGCGGTGATGAAGCGGGAGCGGGAGTGCGTCGTCTTGAAAGACGCGCCGGGCGGGTTCTGGGTGCTGCGATTGCGCGCCCCCGAACAGGCTTTCGAGTTGGAGCACGCGACCTTCCTCGCCTTCGTCGGCTCGTTCCGACCGGCCTAGGAAGAACCCGGGCCCCGGGGCCCGGGGCGACCCCGGGCTCTTGCCTCCTTCGGCCCGGGCCCCAAGTCTCGCATCCTTCATGGGCCTGCCTGGCATCATGCGCGCATGGAAAAGCGCGTGTTCGGCCTCGTCCTCCTCCTCTGCGCCGCGGCCCTGCTGTGGCCCGCGGCGTCCGCTCGACCCGGCGTGAACGGCTGGGGGCCGGCGCCCTTGGGCCTTGGCGGCGGGGGGGTTTCGGGGCTCGACCTGATGGGGCGGATTTGGTCGCGCACGGCCCCGGAACAGACGTCTAAACGCCGCGCGAACGAATCCGAGGGCACGAGACTGGAGCCGCTTGAGTCCCTCCGCGACGCCCTGAGTGAGCCGAGCGACCCGGCCGCCTCCTTCTGGGCAGGGGCCTTCAGCCGCGACGTCCGCTCCGCGCGTGCCGGACGCTCCCTCCCCGAAACCCCTCCCTCCGCCTTCCCAGCGGCCAAGCGGAAGCCTACTTCAATGACCGTGGAGCGCCCTCGCGCGGCCGCGAGCGGCGGAGTGGCTGCCAACCGTCCGGACGGGTGGCTGCCAACCGTCCGGAATTCGCACTTTGTGCCTGCCAACCGTCCGGAAGTCGCACTTTTCCCCAGGCACGCGGGGGAGGATAGGCCGGCAAACCCTTTAAAAGCGGGGGGAAAGGCCAGTTTTGACGGGCGCAGCGCGGGAAGCGGGCGCATCACCAGGCCCAGCACCACGGCGGTCCCAAGTTGGGAGCCGGCGGCGAAGAAAAAGGAGGCCGAAAAGTCGGTGAAGCCGCCGAAACCCCCGACCCTGAGCGACTGGCTGGGCCGGGGGAGCCTCAAGGCGCCGCGCCAGCGCATCGAGGCGCCGACCTTCGCGCCGCTAAAAGACTTGTTCCCGGAGCGCCTGCCGGACGGCCGCCCCTACGAGCGCGCCTCGCCGCCGGCCGCCCTCGCCGAAGCCCTGGTCCCGCCCGCCGAGCGCCCGCTCTACGAGGACTGGCTCTACGCCGACACGCGCCGCAAGCGCGGCAAGGAGCCGCACTGGCACCAGGACGGCGCCGACTGGCTCTTCCATGCCGGCAAGGCCTGGGGCGCGCCCAAGGACGGGCGCTGGTCCTGGCTCCTCGAAAGCGAGCGCCGCTGGTGGACCGTGGCGGACGGCGCGCAGCGCCTCGTGCGCCACGACGGCGCCTGGTGGTGGCGCACCCAAGACGGCTGGTTCCTCCTCAAAGACGGGCAACCCTGGGCCTGGCGCCGCTTCCCCGAATGGCAGGGCCACGGCTTCATCCATCCCACGCGCGGCACGCAGGTCGTCTACAGCGCCGACGGCGCGCGCCTGGCCGTGCTGACGCCGGGGGCCGAGACGGTGGTCTTCGACTGCGCGAGCGGAGAGGTCTTGGGGCGCTATCCGGCCGGGGCGCGGCCTTCGGACGCGGCGGCCCCGGAAGAAGACTAAGGGACGAAGACGTCGAGCTCGGGGGGGTCGGTGCGGGCGCGCAGGCGGATGCGCTCGCCGCCGTAGAGGGTGTAGGACACCGTGCCGGAGCCCTGCAGGTCCCGGAAGGGGATGAGGTACGTGCGGTAGTCGAGGTCGCCGCCCGAGCCTACGTTCGTGACCAGAGCGAGGGTGTAGTTGTTGACGTCCGTGCGGGCGGGGTCGCCGGGGATGAGGCTGAAGGAGAAGAAGACCTTGTACTCGCGGCCGCCGATGGACACGGTCTGGCCCTTCGGGTACGTCCTGAGCAGGATCTCCTTGATGCGGCGCTTGTAGACCGTGCGGCCGTCCGAGCGGCGCTTGACCATCACGAAGTTGCTGGTGCGCGCGCGGAAGATGCTCACGTCCAGCCACATCTCGTAGACCTCGTTGCCCACCTGCCACGCCGCGGACATGCCCGCCTCGTACTTGTAATAGGTGGCGACCTGGGCGTGGGGCAAAGTGACCGAGAGGTAGGCGTCGCCCTTCGCGTCGAACTGCGTGCCGACCATCGCCGGGCCCTCGCCGGTGGGGAAGGCGTCCGCGTCCCAGTTCTTGTTGAAGGCCGCCGAAAGGTCCAACGTCTCGTCGGGCTCGGAGCTGGGGGGGGCGGGGCGGACGAAGACCGAGTCCTGCTGGGCCAACCCTTCGGCCCCCTTCGAGGCGAACTCGGCCGGCTCGAAGAGGAAGGTGGATTCGACGGCCGTGCCGACCGCGGCCCGGGCCGGAGCGAGGCCGAGGAAGACGGTCAAGAGCGGCGCCAGCGAGCGCATACGCAGATTCTGGCCGAAAGGTCCTTTAAACGAATGGGACCTTCGGCCCAAGACGAGGCCGATAACCGGCCCAGGCCCGTTTGGGCCCGCCGCCGGCCCGAATTCTGTAACATCGGCCTGTTAAGTTACGATGGTGCCCCTCTTAACCGCCCTCCTCTTCGCCTTGAGCCTGCCCGGCCGGGCCGCCACGAGCGTCATGTCGGTCGACCCGGGAGACCCCGCCTACGAGGCGACCCACGACGAGGCCGGGACCAAGGGGAAGAAGAAGCGCAAGGACAAAACCCCGCTCATGCCCGCCGGCGACGTCCAGGTGGGGCCCGACACCAAGCGCGGCAACGCCTACCCCGAAATCTCGAAGCGCAAGGCGCCGCGGGCCACGAAGTCGCCCGCGGGCAGCCGCGTCCCCGGCATCTTCGCCGTCTACGAGGCGGGGGGGCGCTGGATGCTCGTCGAGCGCGAGGGCTCGGCGAAGCCCTCCGCCGGCACGCGGTTTGTCGTCATCGGCGCTCACGGGGCCGGCGAGTTCCGCGCCGACAAGTCGAGCAAGACCTGGGAAGCCGCCTGCGAGGGCGGCAAGAAGGTCCCGCGCCGCGCGTGGCTCTTGAGCGGCGACGACCCGAAAGCCTTCAAGCGCGTCGGCACGCCCGTCATCGCCATCCTGCTCAAACCCGGCGCCCACTTCGACGCGTCGCGCGCCCACTTCAGCGCCCTCACAAACCAGGCTGGCGAGCCGCTCTATCAGCGCCTCGAGAATTCGCTGCGCAAGGCGGTCGCCGCCGAGCTCGCCAACGGCGAGTTCCAGATGGACATCGGCGACGAGGAGGGGCACCGCACCGCCGCGAACCCCGACCCCGACAAGATCCGCCTGAAGATCGACTTCGCCGCCCGGCTCAAGCTCGCGGGCTTCGAGAGCCCGCTGCTCCTCGTGGAGGGCGCGGAGTACTCGCGCAGCTACCGGCGCTGCCTGCGCCTCGTCGACGGGGACAAGATCGTGGGCTCGTGCGTGGAGATGCCGAACGAACTGATGGCCGAGACCGCGGCGCTCAACTTCGTCGCCTACGACCCCGCACGCTCGGGGAAACCCTTCATCCTCGCCTTCACCGAGAAGCCCCCGCTGTGGGGCCACGAGCGGTGGGGGTTCCAGAACACCGCGAAGGGGCCGAAGGTGTTCTTGCGGGATGCGTTGGACCCGCGGTGCCGGGATTCGTTCTAAGAAGTACCAAAATTCACGAACGGAACAATTTACGCGCCTCGGGCGCGTGCCCTCGAGGATTGCCAACGGGCAATCCTCGAGGTCCCTCTCTTTGAACGGCGGAGCGATGATACTTAGTTCTCAATTGTCAGCCGTTTATAAAGGTCCGTCCTTCCACAAAAACCGAATGCATCACCATTAGCCTTGGATGGGACCGTCCTGAATTTAGGATTCGCCGTTCAAGGAGAGGAGGTTCGAGGATTCCCGTACGAGGAATCCTCGAACCCACGCGCCCGAGGCGCGTAAACTGCGCCGTATGCTTATTTGGGATTTTCTGGCGCCGGACCCGTCTCCGGCTTCGACAACCCCTGCAGCCTCGCCTTAATCGCCTTGACCTGATAGGGGTGCCGCGCCACGTCCTGCACCACCAACGCGATGAGGATGACGGCGACCAATAGCAGGATGGTGTCGGCCAGCGAGCCGGGAGAACTCCCGCCCAAGGAGCGCTTGAGCTTGCGCCGCTCGAAGAAACCGAGGCTGGTGAACTTGGCGCCGCCGCGGTAGCCCATGTGGAAGGGCTCGGCCCAGACGACCGTGGCGACCCCCGAGACCGTGCCGCCGGGGATGACGAACTCGAAGTTCAACTGCTGTCCGGCCTTGATCTCGCCGCCCACCTGGACGCCGACCCCGTCGGGAGAGACGTCCCGGATCTGGACGTCGGCGATAGCGCGGCCGCCGCTCGAGAGCTTCAGGCCGTAGTCGTAGCGCTCGGCGCGCTCGGCCTTGCGCCGGTCGTTGCCGGAAATCGTCCCCACGGACCTATTATGCGGCGTCAGCGAGGGGAACGCTAGGGGTCAGGTCTTGGACGCGGCCCAGAGGAGGCCCACGCCGGTCGCCGTGGAGAGGAGCCAGGGCAGGCTGAAGAGGAGGGTCGTCATGCGGCCCGGGTCGCTCGTGACCCAGTCGACCACCACGGCCGCCACGAGGGCCGCCGCGAGGAATTGGAGGAGCATCTCGCCGAGCTCGCCGGGGGACAGGGCCCCGGGACGCGCCGCCAGCTCGAGGCGGAGGCGGTCCAAGCCGCTGACCCCGTCGAACTCCACGCCGTAAGAGGTCATCACGCCCTCGGGCCGGGCCCAGCGCACCGTCGCCTGGGTCAGCACCTCGCGGCCGTCGGTCTTCACGCGGACCGCCAGGCGGTCGCCCACCCGGAAGTCCTTGCTCGAGGCGAACCCGACGCCCACGCCGCTTAAGTCCGTCAGATTGACGGCCCCGTCCGCGGGCTTTCGAGCCGCGTCCTGCAGCTCGACGGCGTAGTCGAGGCGGGCGCGGGCCGATCGCCGTCTATCCGAGGGGTCGGAGGGCGAGGCCGAGAACCGCCGGCGGGCCTTCTCTGCCATCCGCTTGAGGTTCATGTGGTTATGATAGCCGCGCCGCGCATTTTTTGGAGGGTCTTCGTTCCCGGGCCTTTCTGGGTCTTAGGGCCTACTCCACCGGAGGGGGGTCGACGAAGGCCAAGGTGACCGAAGCCAGGATGCGCAGGAAGGTCTTGCGGTGTTTGGCGAAGTCGGCGGCCAGCCCCTCGTAGCGGATGACGAAGACCCCCTGCTCGTCGGGGAGGACGGCCAGCTCGATGCGGCTGACCGAGGACTTGGCGCCGAGGAGGTATTCAGGGTCGTATTCGTGCTCGGTGTAGATGACGTGGCTGGCCGGGCGCGAGGAGACCTCGACGGTGTCCACCAGGTGGCGGTCCCCCGTGGTGCCCTGCTGGCGCATCCAGGGGCCCCAGGCCTTCTTCTCGCGCCAGCCGGGAGCGCCCTCGAGGAAGTAGCTGACGGTCATGCGGGCCGTGCCGCCCGGAGCGCGGAAGCGGACGCCGCCTTCCGCCGGCTCGGGGCCCTTCCAGTCGCGCTTGTATTCGAAGGAGAACTTGGGGTTCTCGAGGTACGGCAGGCCCCAGGGGCGGTAGAGCATGCGGAGGACCGGCGTGCGGCGCACCCAGCGCGGCGGGCTGGCGCAGGCGGCCAGCCCGAGGACGGCGAGGATGACGAGATGCCGAGCGCGCATGCGCGGCTATTCCATATAATCCGCGGATGCGGGACAAGGGGCGAGGATGAGGGTCGCGCTGGCGCAGCTCGACACCGTCGTCGGGGACTTGAAGGGGAACGTCGCCCGGGTCCGCGACGCTTATGCCAAGGCGCGCGCCGCCGGCGCCGAGCTGGTGCTCACCCCCGAGCTGTCCTTGTGCGGCTACCCGCCGCGGGACCTCCTCGAGCAGCCGGACTTCATGCGCGCCAATCGCCAAGCTTTGGCCGCGGTCGCCAAGGGCGTCAAGGACGCGGGGCTCGTGGTGGGCTGCGTGGAGCCTAACCCGGCCCGGGCGGGACGGGCGGTCGTGAACGGGGCCGTCCTCCTTTATAAGGGCAAGGTGCACGCGCGGCGGGCCAAGTCGCTTTTGCCGACCTACGACGTCTTCGACGAACACCGGCATTTCGAGCCGGCCTCCGAGAACACCCCCATCAAGTTCAAGGGGCGGCGGCTGGGGCTCACCATCTGCGAGGATGCCTGGAACGACGAGGCCTTCTGGGGGCGCAAGCTCTACGAGGCGGACCCGGTCGCCCGCCAGGCCAAGGACGGCGCGGACCTCTTGCTCAACATCTCGGCCTCGCCCTTCGAGGTGGGGAAGCTGGCGTTCCGGCGGGGACTGGTCGCGGGGCACGCGCGGCGCCACGGCTTGCCGTTCCTCTACTGCGCGCAGGTGGGCGGCAACGACGAACTGGTCTTCGACGGCTACTCGTTTGCGGTGGACGGCCGGGGACGGACTTTGGCCGCCGGGAAGGGGTTCGCCGAGGACCTGCTGGTGGTCGACGCCGACGCGCAGGGGCGGGCGGTCTTCCCCGAGCGCGACCCCGTCGCCGAGCTTCATGACGCACTGGTCTTGGGAATCAAGGACTACGCGGGAAAATGCGGCTTCCGCGGGGCGCTGGTGGGCCTCTCGGGGGGCATCGACTCGGCGGTCACCTGCGCTTTGGCGGTCGCGGCCTTGGGGCCGGACAAGGTCGTCGGCGTCTCCATGCCCTCGATGTACTCCTCGGAGGGGAGCGTCACCGATGCGGTCGCTCTAGCCAAGAACCTCGGCGTTCGGCTGCACTCCTTGCCCATCAAGGGCCCTTACGACGCGATGCTGGGGGTGCTGGCCGAGCCGTTTAAGGGGACCGAGGCGGGGCTCGCCGAGCAGAACATCCAGGCGCGCCTGCGCGGGAACCTCCTGATGGCCCTCTCGAACAAGTGGGGGAGCCTGCTTTTGACCACGGGAAACAAGTCCGAGCTCGCGGTCGGCTACTGCACCCTTTACGGCGACATGTCGGGCGGGCTGGCCGTCATCGGGGACGTTTTGAAGACCGACGTCTACGCGCTGGCGAGGTGGATGAACCGCGACGGCGAGGTCATCCCGCGCGCCTCCATCGAGAAGGCTCCGTCGGCGGAGCTGGCGCCGAACCAGTTCGACCAGGACGACCTGCCGCCTTACGACCGCCTCGACGCCATTTTGCGGCTCTATATTGAGGAAGGGAGGGGGGAAGAGGCCATCGTAAAGGCGGGCCACCCCGCCGGCCTCGTGCGCGACATCCTCGGCCGCGTCGACCGGGCCGAATACAAGCGCCGCCAGGCGCCTCCCGTCCTCCGCGTCTCCCCCAAGGCCTTCGGGGTGGGGCGGCGTATGCCTATCGCGCGCGGGCAGCACCGCTAGACGGACCATCTCCAATCGAGTTATCCACAACTATCCCTGGGGATAGTTCGACTGTCAAACAGGCTAACCTTCCCACTCGACGAAGGGACTAAGGACCTACGGCGCGCCCGTCGGGCCGTGATACGATGGGAGCATGAAAGTAATTTGCCTGATTGCCGTAGTGTCGGTTCCCGCGGCGGCCGGGTTTCACGCCTCTCTCCCAGCCCCGGCCCTGCCCACCGCCAGCGTCACCGCTCCGCTCTTCGCCCCGCGCCTGAACCTCGCGCCGACGTCTCTGCCCGCCCTGCCCTCCGCGTCCGCGACCTCCCTGCTCGGCCCGGCGGCAATCCCCTCGGCTCCCGTGCTACAGGCCGTCGCCGCCGCGCCCGGCGCCTTCCGCCCCGTCGCGGCCGCCCAGGCCGTAGCCGCCCCTCAGCCCGCCGCCGTCCTCCCCGCCGCGGCCGAAGCGGCGCGCCCCGCGCTCGAGGGGAAGGCGCCCTGGGTCCAGGTCTTCGACGGAACGGCGAAGCCGGCGGTCAACGCCGCCCTCGACGCACGCCCCGAGCCCGCCTACGCCTCCGCCCGGACGGCCTACGAGCTCTACCGCGAGATCGACTCCTACTACACCCGCCTCTCCGCCATCCACGACGCCGACCGCCGGAAGGCGGGCGACACCTCCGACCGCAAGCGGCGCCTGTGGGCCGCGGTGACGGCCCTCGACTCTCGCCTAAACGGCCCCGTCGATGCCGACTTCCCCCAGGCCTCGGCCCGCCTCAAGGCGGCCCACGCCTCCGCGAACGCGGCCCGCTCCGACCTGTACGCGAAGATGCGCGCGAAGGCCGAGATCCCCGCCGTCCGCGCCGCCTCGGAGGAGGTCCGCCGCACCGCCTCCGACCTCGTGGGCGCCCAGGTCCGCGCCGCGCGCCTCATGCTCGACGGGGCCGCCCCTCTCAACGCCAAGGAAGCCCGCCGCAACGCCGCGATGCTGACTTTGCTCGGCGCGCGCTCCACGGCCCTGGGCCTCTACACCGAGGTCGCCTACGGCGAGGCCCGCACGCTGGGCCCCCGCCCGGCCGCGACGGCGGTCGAAGTCCCCGTGCGCCGCTGGCACAACGCGCAGACCCTCCTCGACGCCGCCGCCCGCGACGCCCGCAACGGGCGCCCGGCCGAGGCCGAGAAGACCCTTTCGGGCGTCGAGACGCTCTTCACCCAGACCCCCGGGCTCCTCGAACCGGGCGTCGCCGCCCGCGGCGAAGAGGTCCGCGGCCGGGTGGCCGAAGCGCGCCGCGCGCTCGCCTCCGGCGAATCCGACGCCGCGGCCGCCGCCATCGCCGCCGCCCGGG
>SCTT01000418.1 GCA_004322435.1 bacterium | reverse complement strand
CGACAACACGCAGTTCGACGTCGAGCTGATCACCCCGATCGCGATGGACAAGGGCCTGCGCTTCGCCATCCGCGAGGGCGGCCACACCGTCGGCGCGGGCGTCGTCAGCGAGATCAAGGAATAGCCGATGCCCGACAGGCACATCACGACGCTGGCTTGCACGCTCTGCAAGAACAAGAACTACCACTTCGCCCACGCGAAGAAGAAGCAGTACAAGCTGGAGATCCCGAAGTTCTGCAAGGCCTGCAAGAAGCAGACCCCGCACAAGGAGAGCAAGTAGCCCTCCCCACCCCGGGCGGCGGCGGACGCCGCCGCCGCCCGGGCCCGATTTAGCCGTTGGGGGTGAAGTGTTACGGTAGCACAGCTGTCTCCAAAACAGCTAGCCGGGGTTCGACTCCCTGCGCCCCCGCCAGATTTCGCCGCAAAGGAAGGGAAAGAATGGAAGCGATGCCCGATCCGGTGACGTTCGTGAAGGAGTCGTACGGAGAGCTCAAGAAGTCGACCTGGCTCACCCGCCAGCAGGCGGTGGGCTCGACGCTCGTCGTCATCTCCATCGTCTCCCTCGTCGCCATCTACATCAGCGGCATCGACTTCATGCTCTCCATCCTGATGCGCGCGCTCCTCGGAGGAAGGTCATGAGCACCGCGATCGCCGCCACAGAACGCGGCTGGTACGTCGTCCACGTCCAGTCCGGCTGGGAAGACAAGGTCCGCACGAACCTCGAGGAGCGCATCCGCCTCGAGAACCTGCAGGGCAAGATCCACCAGATCCTGATCCCGACCGAGGACGTCGTCGAGGTCAAGAAGTCCAAGAAGCAGGTCAAGAAGCGCAAGTTCTTCCCCGGCTACCTGCTCCTCGACATGACCGTCGACAACGAGACCTACTGGGCCGTGCGCAACATCAACGGCGTCACCGGCTTCCTCGGCGAACCCAAGCCCCGCCGCCTCCCGGACGCCGAGGTGCAGGGCATCCTCGACCTGACGAACGCCACCGGCGGCAAGCCGAAGCCCGCCGTCCAGTTCGAGAAGGGCGAGAACGTGCGCATCACCGAAGGCCCGTTCCGGCACTTCATCGGCGTCGTCGAGGACGTCAACGAGCCCAAGGCCAAGCTCAAGGCCATGGTCACCATTTTCGGCCGGCCGACGCCGGTCGAGCTGGACTTCTTGCAGGTGGAGAAGCTCTAGCCGAGACGCAACCGACCCAGCCCGCGTCACGGGCGCTACGAGGTCACGGAGGACGTAAGATGGCGAAGAAGGTCAAGACTCAGATCAAGCTGCAGATCCCCGCGGGGCAGGCCAACCCGGCCCCGCCCGTCGGCCCGGCCCTGGGCCAGCACGGCGTCAACATCATGGACTTCTGCAAGCAGTTCAACGAACGCACGAAGCCGATGGAGATGGGCATGATCATCCCCGCGGTCATCACCGTGTTCGAGGACCGCTCGTTCACGTTCATCACGAAGATGCCCCCGATGTCGGCGCTGCTCAAGAAGGCGGCCGGCCTCGCGAAGGCCTCGGGCGAGCCCAACCGCAACAAGGTCGGCAAGATCACGAAGGCCCAGGCCCTCGAGGTCGCGAAGACCAAGCTGCCCGACCTCAACACCAACGACGTCAACCAGGCCCTCCTCATGGTGCGCGGCACCGCGCGCTCGATGGGCATCGAGGTGGGGGAATAACATGGCGAAGCGAATGGAAGCGGCGCTCAAGGAGTTCGACCGGCTCAAGACCTACCCGGTGGACGAGGCGGCCCAGCTCGTCAAGAAGACGGCCACGGCGAAGTTCGACGAGTCCGTCGAGCTGCACGTGCGCCTCGGCATCGACCCGAAGCAGTCCGACCAGCAGATCCGCGGCACCGTCCCGCTGCCCCACGGCACGGGCGCGACGCGGAAGGTGGCGGTCATCGCGAAGGGCGAGAAGGCCAAGGAGGCCCAGGCGGCCGGCGCGGACATCGTCGGGCACATGGAGCTCGTGGCGGAGATCGAGGGCGGCAAGTTCGACTTCGACGTCCTCGTCGCCTCGCCGGACGTGATGAAGGACCTCGCCAAGCTCGGCAAGGTGCTGGGGCCCCGCGGCCTCATGCCCAACCCCAAGTCCGGCACGGTCACCTTCGAGATCGGCAAGACCGTCAAGGAGCTCAAGGCCGGGCGCGTCGAGTTCAAGAACGACGACTTCGGCATCGTGCACCTGGCCGTCGGCAAGAAGTCCTTCGAACCCGCGCAGATCGCCGCCAACGCGCGCGCGGTCCTGCAGGTCATCCAGAAGATGCGCCCCTCGGCCGCCAAGGGCGTCTACGTCCGCAGCGTCACGCTGTCGTCGACGATGGGCCCCGGCGTCAAGGTCGCGCTCTCCGACAAGTACTGAGCGGACTCGCCGCAAACGAGCCGCCCGCCCGGGAGTCCCGGGCGGGCGGTCTCTTTCGAGGACGGGCCTAGTCGCCGTCCGGCGGCTCGCCGCCTCCGCCGCCGCCCCCGCCGCCCCCGCCGCCCTGGCCCTCCTCGCCGCCTCCGGGCCCGCCCCGCGGGCCGCCCCGCCGTTCCTGCCACATCTCGGGAGGGAAGCGCCCGGGACCCTCGTCGTCGCCGCCGAAGGAGCGCCCGCCGCGGCCGGGGCCGCCGCCTTCGCGCCGTTCGTAGCGGAACTCCCGGCGCTCCTCGCGGCCGCCGCCACGCTCCCCGCCCCCGCCGCCTCCGGGCCGGCCGCGGCCGCGCATCCGCAGCATGTCGAAGCGGTCCTTCTGCTCGAGCGTCAGCTGCTCGCGGATCTGCTCCTCGAGGCGCCGCGTCTCGGAAGCCAGGTCCTTCTGGAGCGCGCGCAGCTTCTCGGCCATGGCCTTCATCTCGGCGCGCTTGGACTTGGAACGCTCCGCCGAGTCCTTGACGAGCGCCGTCACCTTCTCGGCCTGCTTCGGGTCGAGGTCCAATCCCTTCACGAGGCCTTCGGCCATCTTCTCGGGCGGCTGCTCGCGGGGCTCGTCGGATTCCGGGGGCGGGCCGCCCCCAGGGCCCTGGGCCCAAGAAGGGGCGGACAGCAGCAAAGCCAGCGCGAACAGGGGATATCTCATGGGGGAACCCTCCGCCCGTAGGGTAACAGCCGCCCGCGCCGCCGTCAATCCGCGGCCGTCAGCCGCCGACCCCCAGACCCTGGACTTTTTGCGATAGGCCTGTTAAATGCGTAGGGTGCTGGTAGACCGCTGTCCCGGCTGCAATAAGCCCGTGGCCGAGGCCGACAACGACTGTCCCCACTGCGGCCGCGACTTCGCCGTCGCGGTGGCGCGCAAGGGCTTCGCCTTGCAGGAGCGGGACGCCGAACCCCCTCCCGGGCGCGAAGAGCCCGAACCGCCGCCCCCGCCGCGGAAGGCCCCGGCCCTCGAGCCGGAACCCGAGCGCAAGCCCGAGAAAAGGGCGGCCGAGAAGCCCCGCGAGAAGCCCCGCCTCGAGGAGCCGGACCTCCCGCACGGCCGCGAGCCGGAGCCCGACCCCGTGCCCGCCCCGGGCGGCGGCTTCGACATCGACAACCCGCAGGCCTATGTGCCCGGCTCCTACACGGCGCCGGAGGACTCTTATAAGGTAGCCAAGGCCCCGCCCGGCCGACCGGCCTGGCACTGGCTCGCGATGGCCGTCGTCTGCATCGTCGCCTTCAAGGTCTTCAACCCCAAAGGGCCCCTCCTGCCCACCCCGAAGGCCCCGCCGGCCGCTCCACAGACGCCGCCCGCGCCGCCGCCTCAGCCGGCCGCCCCGGTGCACGTCCCCGGGGACATCCTGGGCGCCGCCAAAGCACTCTCCGACGCCAAGGACGCCGCCGCGGCCGCCAACACCGCCGCCGCCGGGCCGACGACCCCGGCCGCGCTCCCCCGGCCCGCGAAGCCCGCGCGCAAGCCCCACCGCGAGACCGCCCGCCCGGTCGAGCCCGATGACATCGACCACGCCCCCGACGACTCCATCGCCATCGCGCCGGCCGAGCCCGACGAGGCCCCCCGCCGGCGCGGCTCGGCCTCGTCCTCGCGCGAATGGCGCATGCGCGGGAAGATCTTCGACCTCCTCTCCGGCGAGCCCGTCAAGAACGCGGACGTGGTGTTCATGGACGCCAAGACCGGCCGCCGGTTCGCCACCGGCACCGACGCCGCGGGCCTCTACCGGGCGACGCTCCCCATCAACGAGGGAGGCTACGACCTCTCGATCCGCCACCCCAAGTACGAGCCCAAGTACTTCGACGACGGGGTCCCCTCCTACCGCGAGCAGGGCCCCGAGCAGCGCTCGAGCGCGGCGTCGGACCTGATGCGCATCCTCCAGACCAAAGAGATGATCATGGGCGAGGCCGGGACGCCCCGCGAGCGCGACTACGTGCTGATCCCCCTCGACAGGCCTTGACGGGCCCCGGACCCGCCGCTACCCTTCTGACGCGTCCCCCCTTAATAAGGAGAAGCCCATGCCCCTGACCCTGCTCCTGGCCCTGCTGTCCGCCTCCGCCTCGGCCCAGACCACGAAGGATTGGAAGGAGGCCCTAGAGAAGGCGCCCGCCCCCGCCGCCGTCGCCAGGCCCGCGGAAGCCCTGGCTCCCGGCGTCGCCCCGGCCAAGCCCGCCCCCGCCGCCAACGGCGGCCCGGCCGCCTCCCCGACGCCGGCCGCCCCCGCGGCCTCCGCCCCGTCCGGCCCGCCGGCCAAGCCCGAGGAGCGCGCCGCCCTCGACAAGCTCACCGCCGAGAACCAGCTCGTGCGCGAGGAGGTCGCTAAGAAGCTCAAGGACCTCATCGCCGAGAAGGAGGAGCTGCGCATCCGCGCCGAGGTGAACGCGGAGCGCCAGAAGGCCGAGCTGATGAAGCTGGAGGCCGAGTTTCAGCGCCTCTCGCTCGAGAACCGCTTAAACGAGGAGCGCAACAAGAAGGCGCTCGAGGAGCTGGGCACGGCCCAGAAGCGCCTCTCCGCCGAGAACTCCCTCGACGAGGAGAAGCACAAGAAGGAGCTCGCGGAGCTGCGCCAGCAGCGCGAAAAGCTCCAGCAGGACAACGACATCCTGCGCGAGAAGCTGCGCACGGAGGAGATGAAGTCCAACTCCGAGAAGATGGCGCTCGACCTCGAGGGCCAGAAGATGGCCTCCGAGGGCGCCCGGCTGCGCCTCGAGCGCGACAAGCTCGAGGACAAGGTCACCCGGCTCAAGATCGACTTGGACGAGCGGGCGAAGAAGGAAGAGTGGCGCGGCCAGGCCAACCGCGACCCTCAGACCCCCGCCGACCCGTTCAAGGACGGCGTGCTGACCGTCAGCGACCGCCGCATCCCGCTCAACGGCCCGATCTTCACGGGCGTGGCCGACTTCGTCACCGAACGGATCGACTTTTGGAACAACGTGTCCTCCGAGCCCATCTTCCTCGTCATCGACCGCTGCCCCGGCGGCTCGGTCCAGGAAGGCTACCGCATCATGAAGGCGATGCAGGCCTCGAAGGCCCCGATCCACGTGGTGGTGAAGTCCTTCGCCGCCTCGATGGCCGCGTACCTGACCACGATGGCCGACCGCAGCTACGTGTACCCGAACGCCGTCATCCTGCACCACCAGATGCGGACCGGCCTCTACGGGAACATGACCCAGACCCGCGAGCAGCTCAAGATCGCCGAGGAGTGGTGGCGCCGCCTGGGCGACCCGACCGCGAAGAAGCTGGGGATGCCGCTCGACGCGTTCGTGAAGAAGATGTACGAGAACAACTCCGACGGGGACTGGGAGGAGTTCGGCGACGTCGCCGTCAAGCTGCGCTGGGCGACCCACGTCGTCCACGAGATCCGGGAGACCGGCGTGACGAAGAAGCCGGACCCCGACAAGAAGCCGACCCCACCCTCGTTCTTCTTCGGCCTCAAGGAGGAGACCGACGAGAAGGGGGCGCGCTTCGTGAGCCTGCCCCGCCTCGAGCCCTTCGACCTCTATTGGATCTACAACCCGGACCGCTACTACCGCTGAGCCTCGCCGCGGCGCTGCTCGCGCTCGCCGCGCCCGCCGGGGCGGCCGAGCGTAAGCTCACGTCCGCCGAGCAGGCCAGCGAGTACTTCAAGCAGGGGATGGCGGCCAAGATGAAGGGCGACACGACCGCCGCGCTCGAAGCCTTCACCAAGGCGATGGAATTGAACGAGTCCCTCCCGGGCGCGCGCCTGGCCCGCGGGATGACCTTCCTGGACTCCATCATGGCTTCGGCCCGCTTCGAGCTGACGACCAACGCCGAGCGCGACCTCACCCGGGCCGTCGAAGACGCCCCGCGGAACCCTCTGGCCCTCTCGGCCCTGGCCTTGGTGCGCGCCATCAACGGCGACCGCCGCGGGGAGACCGACGTCGCGAAGGCCGCCGCCATCCGCGACCAGCTGCCGGCCTACGGCTACGCCGCGGTCGGGCGCTACCGCTTAGACGACCAGCAGTGGAAGGACGCGGTCGCGGCCTACAAGAAGGCCTACGAAGCCTCCCCCCGCGACTCGCCGCTCAGGGAGTTCATCCGCCGCGAGCTCATCGTCGCCCGCGACCGCATCCGCATCCGCCGGGCCCCCGCCGAGCCCGAGCCGGTGAAGGCCCCCGAGCCCAAGTTCGAGCCGGAGCCGTTCTTCGAGCAGCTCGCCTCCGAGGACCCCAAGGAGCGCGCCGAGGCCGCCCGGTCGCTGGGCCGCCCCGGCCTCGAGGATGCGGTCGAGCCGCTGACGCCGCTGCTCAAGGACCCGGACCTCGAGGTGCGCGCCTCGGCGCTGCAGGCGCTGGGCCGCATCGGGGAGCCTAAGGCCGTGCGCCCCATCCTGCCGCTGCTCGAAGACAAGTCCAAGTTCATGCGCGCGCTGGCGGTGCGCGCGCTGGGCGACATCGGCTCCGAGCGCGCCCGGAAGCCCCTCGAGGCGCTCTTGGCCAAGGAGAAGGAGGCGCTGGTCCTCGCCGACGCCAAGAAAGCCATCCAGGAGATCGACAACGCGGCCTACACGATGAAGATGGACATGGACCTCATCATGGAGGAGCTCTCGCAGGCGAAGTAGCCCGGGCGGCTAGTCGTCGGGGGTCTGGGTGCGGCGGGGCGGGCGTCCGGCGGCGAGCCAGGACAGGTACTCCTGGATGAAGCCGTCCAGGTCGCCGTCCATCACGGTCTGGATCTGGCTCGTCTCGTACCCCGTGCGCACGTCCTTGACCAGCTGGTAGGGCATGAAGACGTAGGAACGGATCTGGGAGCCCCAGGCGATGTCGCCCTTGCCGTCGTAGTGCTTCTCGAGGGCGGAGCGCTTCTTGTCGAGCTCGATCTGGTAGAGCCGGGCCTTGAGCATCTTCAAGCAGTTCATCCGGTTCTGCAGCTGGCTGCGCTCGGTCTGGCAGGCGACGACGATGCCGCTGGGGACGTGGCGCATCCGCACGGCGGTCTCCACCTTGTTGACGTTCTGGCCGCCCGCGCCGCCGGCGCGGAAGGTGTCCACCTCGATGTCCGACTCGTTGAGCTCGACTTTGATGTCGTCCTCGATCTCGGGCAGCACGTCGCAGGCGGCGAAGGAGGTGTGGCGGCGCTTGTTCGAGTCGAACGGGGAGATGCGCACGAGGCGATGGACGCCGGCCTCGCCCTTGAGCAGGCCGTAGGCGTTGTCGCCCCGGATGAAGGCGGTCACCGAGCGGATGCCGGCCTCCTCGCCCTTGTGGATGTCCTGGATCTCGAACTTGAAGCCCCGCTGTTCCGACCAGCGTGTGTACATCCTGAGGAGCATGTCGGCCCAGTCGCAGGCCTCCGTGCCGCCGGCGCCGGCGTTCAAAGAGAAGATGGCGTGGTTGCCGTCGAACTCGCCCGAAAGCTTGAGCTGGGTGTCGAGGGCGCCGACGGCCTTCGCGGCGGCGGACAGGCCCTTCTTGACCTCGGCCAGCTCGCCGGCGTCGTCGGCCTCCCGCGCGAGCTCGGCGTGGGCGCGCAGGTCGTCGAGCAGGCGGCGCGCCGTCTCATACTCCGAGACGAGCTTCTTTAAGTCGTTGAGCTCCTTCGACTTCTTCTTGGCCTTGACCGAGTCCGCCCAGAACGACGGGTCGCCGGCCTCGGCCTCCCGCTGGCCGATCTCGGCGCGGCGCTTGTCGATGTCCAAGAGGCGCGCGACCTCCTTGAGCCGCGCGTCCTCGGCGCCGAGCCTGCCCTCGACCTCGGTGAAATCCTGTCCCGCCATCTTTACTTGAAGACCTCGATGCCCGTCGTCAGGGTCCGCGCGTGCAGCGCGGCCACGTCGCCTAAATCCTCGGCGTAGCCTCCGCCGAGCGTCACCGCCACCGGCACCCCGCGCTGACGGCAGAGCCGGAACACGAGCCGGTCCCGCGCGGCGACGCCCTCCGGCGTCAGGGAAAGCCCGCCCAAGAGGTCACCCTCCCACACGTCGACGCCGGCCTGGTAGACCACGAGCTCGGGGCGGCGGGCGAGGAAGGCGGTGAGCTCCTCTTCGAGGATTTTAAGATATTTGGCGTCCCCGGTCCCCGCGGGCAGGCCGATGTCGCGGGTCGAGGCCTCCTTGCGCTCGGGATAGAGGTCTTCCTGGTGCATCGAGAAGGTGATGAGCCCTTCGCGCCCGGCGAGGATGGACGCGGTGCCGTTGCCCTGGTGCACGTCCAAGTCGACCACCGCCGCCCGCGCGACCTTGCCCTCGGCCTTGAGGACCAGCAGGGCGATGGCCAGGTCGTTTAAGAGGCAGTAACCCTCCCCCCGGGCCGCGAAGGCGTGGTGGGAGCCGCCGCCCACGTGCAGGCCCAGCCCGCCTCGCAGCGCGTCCCGGCAGGCCTCGAGCGTGCCGCGGGCGCAGAGGCGGTGGGCGACCGAGAGCTCCGGGGACCACTTAAGCGCGAGCGCCGCCTCCTCCGCGGCGCTCAGGCCTCCCGACACCGCCTTGCCGACCCAATCCGGCGTGTGGGCGCGCAGCAGCTCGGTCGCGGGCGGCAGGTCGGGCTCGACGAGGCCCGCGGGGCCCAGCGCCCCCTCGGCCGACAGGAGCCGGGCGGTCAGGGCGAACTTCTCGGTCGGGAACCCCTCGGAGCCCGCGCGCACGCGGTAGAGCGGTGAATACCAGGCCCTCACGCGCGCCGCCGCAGGCCGAAGGCGGCCAGCGCGCCCGCGACGGCGAGGCAGGCCAGGCCGAACCAGTCCCCGGAGCGCGCGTAGGGCGAACGCCTCGGGAACGGGTCCTCGGCCGGGAGCACGACGTCCAACCGCCCCTGCGTCATCGCGGGGGCGCTGGCCAGGATGACGCCCCAGGGGTCGACGACCCCGGAGATCCCGGTGTTGGCCGAGCGGACCACGTACGAGCGCGACTCGACGGCGCGGAACACGTTGACCTCGAAATGCTGCGCCGGGGCCCAGGTGTCCTTGTACCAGCCGTCGTTGGTGAGGTTGAGGAAGACCCGCGCGCCCCGCGCGGCGTCCGCGAGCGTCAGGCGCGGGAACATGGCCTCGTAACAGAGGGTGACCGCCGCGGTGCCCAGAGGCGTGGCCCAGAGCGCCTGCTCGGCGTCGCCCGCGTCGAAATCACCGAGCTCGGCCAAGATGCCGATGAAGGGCTGGAGGAGGCCGCGCAGCGGGACGAACTCGCCGAAGGGGACGAGGCGCCGCTTGGCGTAGAGCCCGGCCGCCTCGCCCTGCGTGTTCACGAGCACCGCGGCGTTGTGGTTCTTCCCACGCCAGTCGGCGACGGCGCCCACCACCATCGGCGCGCGCGCCGCCCGGGCCCGGTCGGCCATCCAGGCGGCGTTCTCGGGGTCGTCGAGCCAGCCCGGCAGGGCCGACTCGGGCCAGACGACGAGCGCCCCCGCGGGGACCGGCGCCGCGAGCAGGCGCTCGAAGGTGTCCCGGATGTCGCCCGCGAATCGCTCGTCCCATTTGCGGTATTGGTCGACGTTCGGCTGGAGGATGACGGCCGCCGCGCCGGGCCGGAACGTCGGCGGCCGGCCGGCGAGCTCCATGAGGCCGGAGCCGGCGGCGAAGAGGACCGCCCCGGCCGCGAAGAGCGCGCCCGCGAAGGCCGCCCGCGTGCGCCGCTCGAAGGCCCCGGCCAGGGCCGCGTTGACCGCCATGACGAGAAAGCCCAGGGCATGGGGCCCGGCCAGGGCGCCCAGCTGGACGAGCGCCGGGTGCCGCCACTGGGTGTAGGACAGGAAGTCCAGCTCGAAGCGGGGCGTCCAGCGCGAGGAGGCGTGCTCGAGGGCGGCCCAGAGGACCGCCCAGGCCCAAGGGCGGGCGGCGTCCGGCAGACCGCCCAGGGCGGCGCGGCCGAGGGCCGCGAAGACGCCCCAGTTGAAGGCCAGGACGGCGGTCAGCGCGCCCCAAGCCACGAGCGAGGCCGCCAGCGGCATCCCGGCGAAACGGCAGGTGAGGAAGACCCAGTGGAGGGCCGTGGCGACGAAGGCCGAGCCGAAGAGGAGGCCGAGCACGGCGGCCGAGCGCCAGGTCGCGGCGCGGGCGGCGTGATAGACCAGGACGCCGGGCGCGACCCAGCCCAAAAAGCACAGGCCGGGCTTAGGGAGCGTCAGCGCGAGCGCGACGCCCGCCGCGGCGCACCAAAGCGCTACTCCGCGCCGTGGCACTTCTTGTACTTCTTGCCGGACCCGCAGAAGCAGGGGTCGTTGCGGCCCAGCTTCTCGAGCTTCTTGGGGACCTGCGGCTTGCCGCCGGGCTTGAAGAGCGGCGAGCGCGGGGGCTCGGCGGGCGGCTTGGGGGCCGCGCCGTTCTCCTC
>SCTT01000417.1 GCA_004322435.1 bacterium | reverse complement strand
GTTCCTGACCGAAGCCGGCGCGGAGCTTCTTTAGCGCCTCGTCGAAATACTTATGCGCAAGGTCCATGTCCGCGGACTGTGAGGTGTAGGTGATGCGGATCTTCTCGGGGGCCAAGGTGGTCATCAGTGCCTCTTTACGACGACGGTTTTAGCGACGGTGTTCAGGGCGTCTTCAAAGCGGAGCACCATTTCGTCCAATTCCTTCTCGGTGACGATGAAAGGCGGGGCCAGCATGGCCAGGTCGCCGGTCTCGCCGTCGACGTTCCCGTAGTTGGGCCACACGACGAGGCCGCGGTCGAAGGCCGCGTCGGCGAAGGCCTCGGCGAACTTGAGGCTCCTCGGCAGGGGCTTCTTCGTTCCCTTGTCGGCCACGAACTCGATGCCGGCCAGGAGCCCCTTCCCGCGCACGTCGCCCACCAGCGGGTGCTCGCGCAGGCGCTCGAGCTTGGAATGCAGGTAAGTCCCCATCCGCGCGCAGCGCTCGACGAGCCGCTGGTCGCGCATGATGTTGAGGGCGGCCAACCCGGCGGCGCAGGTGACGGGGTGATGGGAGAAGGTCTGGTTGTGCTGGGCCGAGCCCGACCCGCGCGCGACGACGTCCACCAGGCGTCGCGGGGCCAGGAAGGCCGCCAGCGGCGCGTAGCCTCCCGAGATGCCCTTGCCCAGGGTCAGCAGGTCGGGCGTCACGCCGTACGCTTCCAAAGCCGTCCAGGTGCCCGTGCGGCCGGCGCCGGAGAGGACCTCGTCGGCGATGAGCAGGATCTGGTAGCGGTCGCAGAGCGACCGGATGCGTTTCCAATAGTTCGGGGGCGGCACCGAGGCGCCGGTGGAGGAGCCGCCGACGGGCTCCGCGATGAAGGCCGCTATGGTGTCGGGGCCCGCCTTGAGGACGGCGCGCTCGAAGGCCTCGGCGGTCAGGGCCGGGTCGTCGGGGCCGGTGGACCGGTAGGGGTACGGGGCCGGTACGCGCGGGAAGTCGACGACCCAGTCGTGGAAGAGCTTTTTGGAAGAGGCGCGGGCGCCGGCGGAGAGGGCCAGGAGGGTGTTGCCGTGGTAGCTGGGGTCCAATG
This sequence comes from bacterium, assembly GCA_004322435.1. Classification (GTDB taxonomy): domain Bacteria; phylum Elusimicrobiota; class Elusimicrobia; order UBA1565; family UBA1565; genus SCTT01. Next base: position 15,916 of record SCTT01000417.1, on the reverse strand, counting down.
CCAGCATCTTCGTCTTCTCGGGCCGGCCGGCCTCGGCCCAGTACTGGCGCGCGAACTTGAGGGCGGCCTCGACGGCGTCGCCGCCGTTGGCGACGAAGTACGCCTTGTCGAGGTTGGGGCTCAGCGCCGTCAGGGCCTGGGCGAGGTCCTCGGCGGCGTCGGAGGTGAACTGGGTGCCGTTGATGTAGCCGAAGCGCCGGGCCTGGGCGGCCATGGCCTCCGCGATGGCGTGGTTGCCGTGGCCGAGGTTGGCGACGTACGCCCCCCCGCAGCCGTCGAGGTACGGGCGGCCGGTCTCGTCGTAGAGCCAGACGCCTTCCCCGCGGACGATCTTGGGGTAGAGGCGCTTGAGCCGGCGGTAATGGACCGGACTATTAGGGTAAGAGAAGGGCCCCAGCGGCATACGGGGATTCTAGGATTTACGCCTTCGGGAGGGAACCCCCGGAGGGCCTAGGAAGGTGGCGGGTGGGGCTTGATTCGGGGAGGTGGGCGGGGTACATAGGAGTGATGCTGAACTTTCTCCTCGCCCTGACCCTCTCCGCCTCCGCCGGCGCCCCCCCGTTCCTCTTCAAGACCTCCGACGCTGGCGGCCTCTGCCCCCACGGCCCCTGCTCGTCGGTCGTCGTCGTCCAGTCCGACGGTTCCTACGTCTGGACCGGCCTTCAGGGCGCCCTCATGAGAAAGGGCAAGCTGCCCCCCGCGACCCTCAAAGCCATCGCCGCCGCCCTCTCCAAGACCGACTTCAAAGCCGTGAAGTCGCGGCCGTTCACGGAGCTCTGCCCCACCGCCTACGACGGCAACGAGCGAACCTACTCTTTCCACACGAAGCGCGGCGAGGAAGTCCTCCCCTCCTGCAAATACGCGCTCGACAAGGACCTCCCCCTGTTCAAGCTCGTCGACAAGGCCGTCGCGGACGTCTTCTCGGCCGGCCCCGAAGGCAAACCGACCGGCCCTTGACAGAATATAGCATTCCGCTATAATCAGGATACCCCTCCGGTGAACCTCATCGGCCTGCCGAAGCTGACGGATTTCTGGACCGCCCATCCGCGCTCCCGCAGGCCGCTGGAGACCTGGAAGTCGCTTTTGGAGAAGAACACCTTCAGGCACTTCGCCCATTTGAAGCAGACGTTCGGAGCCGTGGACTACTCCGCGCCGGACACCATCTTCGACGTGGGAGGCAACAAGTACCGCGTGGTGGCCGTCGTCAATTTCGAGACCCAGATCGCCGTTGTCAAAGCCGTCATGACCCACGAAGACTACGACTCCTGGTCGAAGAGGCGAAAGAAATGACCCTAGCGGAAAGGCTTAAACCCTTGCGGGAGCCGGCCAAGTCGGGGCTGATGCAGTTCCTCTGGTCGAACCTCCCCCCTCAGCCCATCAAGAACGCCGCCATGCACCGGCGCTACGCCGAAGCCATCCGCATTTTGCTCGAAGAGTTGGAGACTAAGCCCGTCTCCGAGGCCGACCGCGAGACCATCCTGAAGTTCGCCGCCCTCGTCGCGCCCCAGGTGGCCGCCTACGAGAAGCGCACGGAGAAGTCCGAAGGGGCGGACGGCGTGGCCGTGCTCGAGTTCCTGATGACGCAGCACGGCCTGACTCAGGCGGATTTGGCGGCCGATTTGGGCGGGCAGTCCGTGGTCTCGGACCTGCTCAACAGGAAGCGGAAGCTCAACGTCGAGCAGATTTCGCGCCTGAGCGCCCGTTTCGCAATCTCCCCCGCGTCCTTCTTTCCGGCAACCTAGAGGGCACACGGTCCCGCGTGCAATTTCCCGGACTCAGACTCCCCCGATTCGCCCTGGACCGCTGAAGAGTTCCCAGTTGTTTTCGATGGATGACGGGGTCAAGAATCGGTCGCAGAAGACGTCAAGCCGCCGACCGTCGGAGAAGGAGAGCGCGAGGTCGCCGAACGCGGCTTGGGCCACTACTTTAGACACCCGGAGACCTTTAAGACTTCTCAAACGGGCGGCACTGTCGGGTCTCTCGTCCCAAGCATCGCTCGTCGCCAGAATCCGTCCTCCTTTCGACAGCCGCCACGACGACCACACCATGACCTCGAACTCCGGATTATTGTTTCTAAAAGCCGGAGGATGGGTCTTGTTCTTTAGGGGCGCTTCGCGCTTGACCATGCCGCCGAAGGCTAGTCCAAAGCTGGATCCCACGGAGCCGCCGCACGAGACGTACCAGCAGCGCTCACCCTTCAACGCCTCGACAGCCGCCCTCAGCCGGGAGTTCATTGCCCTCCCTCCCCCTGTCGGCGGCAACGCCCGCGACCCGTCGCGCCAATTTCTCGGGCAATTTCTTCAATTTCCTCATCGGAGTAGTTCTGCCCGCGAATTTCCTGATGGAGGACACGCCGCTGACAAACATCGAGCCGATATTTCTTTACAAGACGATCAATGAAAATGATGTCCGGCTTCCGGGCATTGGACAAGAGCTGTGACGCCGCCTTGTTGTACTCGATCACCTTCTGATTCCAATGCTCTACCTTCTTCAAATAGTTCTGAATCCTCGAGCTATTCGCCTCAACGGGCGCTTTCGCGTCCCGCTCTAATGCGGCCACGGTCGCGGCGTCTTTCTGCTGAATCCGCTCAGACCGGGAATTCAACTCCCCTTGCAGCCCAATGCACTCCGTCCGCGCCCTCTCAACCTCTTCGGGAGGCACCGCACGAATGCATTTCGCCTTGTAATCGGCAAGGTCTGCGTTCCAGCTGTCCCACGCCGCCTTCGATTCCCAATATCCATCGACATATCGAATGACCGCGTCCTTAATACTCGGGAAGACCGCGTCCCAATCGGCGTCGATCACTTCCCCTTCCGCGAAAAGCTCCTCCTGCTTCGTCGAGAGCCAAGACCAAGGCAGCTCGACGGCATCCCTGACTTGGGGATCCATTTCCGATTGGTTGATTTCGATATGAAGGCGAAGTGCTTCGACCCAGTCCGGGTTTGAGACCGCCATCCTCGCCGGCTCATTGAAATAGAAACCAGGCGGAGGTGGTCGCGTCAACCATGGGGGGATAGCTCCACCCGATGCCGGAGGGAGGACAGGTCCGGGGGCGACGCTTCCCGCAGCCGCGATAGCAGGGCCGGAATCTCCAATTTCAGGGATTTCATCGATAACTGGGACAACAAGGTCGAATCCCTCTGAAAATTTGGAGATGGCCGATGTCCCCGAATGCGGCAGGTGAAGGGCCGCCTTTCGGGGCGTCCGAGCGGGCAAATCGGTGGCCTTCCCCATCATGGAACGATGCCGTTTGGAGGGATGGACTACCTGAGAGAAGGAAGGTGCTCCAAGGGCTAGAACTGCAAGAGAGAAGATCAAACGAGAAGCGGCGTTGAATCGTGGGGGCATCCGACCTCCGTCGAAGTGCCCCGCCATTGTACCAGCAAATCGGGAATCCAAATCCCGTGCCGGGTGCTTATAACGTGATGGAGACTTTCTCGCGCGCCGCCGAGCACTGCAGGGCGCTGCCGGACTTGCGGATGCGCTCGCGGCAGTAGTCGAGCAGGTTGTCCATGACCTCGTCGGTGTGCGCCGGGTCGTGGTGGAAGAGCACCATGTGCTTGGCCTTGGCCGCGATGGAGCGCGACACCGCGTCGTCGAAGGTGCTGTGGCCCCAGCCCTTCTTCACCTTGTACTCCTCTTCGGTGTACTGCGCTTCCATGATGAGGATGTCGGCGTCCTTGGCGAACTCGACGACGGCGTCGTCCTGGCGCTTGTTGATCTCGGACTCGCCGCCCAGGCGCGTGAAGCTCTCGTGGTCGGAGACGTAGCAGACGCTTTTCCCGAACGCCTCGATGCGAAAGCCTATGGCGACGCCGGGGTGGTTCAGGTAGTGGTAGCTCACCTGCACGGGCCCGACGTGGACGGGGCCTTCGAGCTCGATGAACTGGATCTCGGAGGCCAGGTTCGCCAGCGGCACCGGGAAGTAGTCGGCCGCCATCTGGCCGCGGAAGACGCGCTCCAGGCTCTTCGAGCTGCCGCGCACCGAGTAGATGTTGAACTTGTTGCGCTTGATGTAGAGCGGCGTGAAGAACGGGAAGCCCTGGATGTGGTCCCAGTGCGTGTGGCCGATGAGGATGTGGCCCTCGATGGGGCGGTCGCCGAACTCGCGCAGGAGGGAGAGCCCCAGCTCGCGGATGCCGGTGCCGCAGTCGATGATGAAGAGCAGGTCCCCCACCCGCACCTCGACGCAGGCGGTGTTGCCGCCGTAGCGGACGGTGTCCGGGCCCGGCGCCGGCGAGGAGCCGCGCGTGCCCCAGAAACGGACCATGACCTCGGTGCGCTTGAGCTCGGCCTTCGTCTTGATGGTGGCGTCCTCGTGGGCGTGCACCGTCATCGTGTCGCGGTCGTCGGAGTCCGCGTCCGCGGCGCCGTTGCGCGCCGGGCCGGTGACGAGGGAGGAGACCTGCGCGTAGAGCGCCGCGGCGGTGTAGGGTTTGACCATGTAGGCGTCGGCGCCGGCCTTCTTGGCGGCGGCGATGTCGGTCTCGAAGGACTTCGAGGAGGTGACGAGGATGTGGAGGTTCTTGCGGCCTTTGTCGCGCAGGCGCTGGCAGACCTCGTAGCCGTGGAGGCCCGGCATCATCAGGTCGCAGATGACGAGGTCCGGGACGAAAGCCGCGGCCTTCTGGAGCCCCTCGCGCCCGTCCTGGGCGGTCTCGACCTCGTATCCGGCCAGCCCCAGCGCCTCCGAAGCGAAGGAGCGCATCACGTGGTCGTCGTCGATGACGAGGATCTTGCCTTTAGAGGCCATGGGGGCCCTTAAATGTAGCTGTCATGTGGGGGAGCGTCAAGGCTCGCCGTCAACCGGCGGCCAGAGCCGCGAGGGTGTCTTTCAGGAAGCCCTGCTCGGCCGCCGCCTCGTCGCGGCGGGATTTAACCTTCTCCACCTCTTCCTTGGGGGCCCTCTCTAGGAAGGACTTGTTCCCCAGCATGCCGTCGGCCTTCACCAGTTCCTTGCCCAGCTTCTCGATGGCCTTCTCGAGGCGCGCGCGGGCCTTGTCGAACTCGACGACGCCTTCCAGGGGAAGGTAGATGGGCGTGGTGCCGGCGACGGCCACCGCGGCGCGGGGCGGCCGCGCGGAGGCCAGCTCCAGGCTTTCGAGGCGCGCCAGGTATTTCACCATGTCGGCGTGCTTCTCCAAGAGCGGCGCGCTGCCGTTTGAGCCCATGAAGTAGGCCTTGAGCTTGAGCGCCGGCGGGACCTCCAGGATGGAGCGGATGGCGCGGATGCTGCCGACCGCGGCGATGAGGCGCCGCATCTGGGCGACCGCCTCGTCGTCCTTCCAGCCTGTGGGGCGCGGCGCGCCGGCCTGGAACGCGAACGCGGCGGTCTCGCCGGCGTAGGGCTTCAAGGCCTGCCAGAGCTCCTCGGTGACGTAGGGCATGAAGGGATGGAGCAGCTTGAGCGTGCCCGAGAGGACCTGCACGAGGATGGTCTTCGCGGCCTCGGCGCGGGCCGGGTCGGCCAGCGCGGGCTTCGAGAGCTCCACGTACCAGTCGCAGAAGTCGTCCCACAAGAAGCCGTAGAGCGTGTCGGCGGCCGCCGCGAGGTTGTATTCGGCGACGTCGGCCTCGGCTTCGGCGGTCACCGCCTCGAAGCGGGCGAGGATCCAGCGGTCGGCCAAGGACAGCTTCGCGCGGTCGAGCTTCTCGAGGGGGTAGCCGCCGGCCGGCGCGGGCTCGTTTTTGAGCGCGTAGTCGAGCACGTAGCGCGTCGAGTTCCAGAGCTTGTTGACGAAGTTGCGCGGGCCGGTCACCGACTCCTCGGCGAACGGGATGTCGCGGCCGGGGTGGGCCTGGCTCACGATGGCGAAGCGGAAGGCGTCGGTGCCGTGCTTGTCCATCATCACCAGCGGGTCCACCACGTTGCCCAAGGACTTCGACATCTTCTTGCCCGACTTGTCGCGGACGATGCCGTGGATGAGCGCGTGCGGGAACGGGACCTTGTCCTCGAACCACAGGCCCATCATCTGCATGCGGGCGACCCACAGGTAGAGGATCTCGTAGCCGGTGACGAGCACCTCGGTGGGGTAGTAGAAGGCGAGGTCCTTCGTGCGCTCGGGCCAGCCGAACACCGACAGCGGCCACAGCGCCGAGGAGAACCAGGTGTCCAAGACGTCGGGGTCCTGGAGGAAGTCCCCCCCCGCCTTCCCGCAGTGCGCGCACTTGGCGGGTTTCTCGGCGGAGACGGTGGGCTTGAGGCCTTTCACCGTCATGAAGGGTTTGTCTTTTAAGTCGTTGCAGGACAGGCAGTACCAGGCCGGGATGCGGTGGCCCCACCAGATCTGGCGCGAGAGGCACCAGTCCTGGATGTTCGCGAGCCAGTTCCGGTAGGGCTTGCCCCAGGAGGCGGGATAGATCTTGAAGCGCCCGTCGTCGTAAGCGGCCAGGGCCTTCGCGGCCACCGGCTCCATCTTCATGAACCACTGCTCGCTCACCAGAGGCTCGATGGCCTGCTGGCAGCGGTAGCACACGCTCACGGCGTGCTTGTAGTCCTCTTCGCCGGCGAGGATGGGGTCGCCGTCGGGGGCGGCCTCGGAGGCCAGCGCGGCCAGCACGGCCTCGCGGGCCTTCTCGCGCGGCAGCCCGACGAACTCGGCGGGCACGCCCTCGGCGAGCATCTTGCCGTCGAAGCCGATGACGGGGCGCGGCCCCTCCATCTCCCCCTTGTGCCGGGTCCAGATGTCGTAGTCGTTGGGGTCATGGGCGGGCGTGACCTTGACCGCGCCGGTGCCGAACTCGCGGTCGACCATCGCATCCGGGACGACCTTGAGCGTGCGGCCGGTCAAAGGCAGCTCGACCTCGGCGCCGTGGAGGTCCTTATAGCGTTCGTCTTCGGGGTGGACGGCCACCGCGGTGTCGCCCAGCATCGTCTCGGGGCGGGTCGTCGCGACCACGAGATAGCGGCCGGGCTTCCCTTTGACGGGGTAGCGCAGGCGCCAGAGCTTGGCCTTGCGGTCCTCGGACTCCACCTCGATGTCCGAGAGCGCGGTGCCGCAGCGCACGCACCAGTTGACCATGCGCGAGCCGCGGTAGATGAGGCCCTCGTCGTAGAAGCGCTGGAAGGCGTGGTGGACCGAGCGCGCACGGACCTCGTCCATCGTGAAGGCCTCGCGCGAGAAGTCGAGCGCGCAGCCCAGGCGCACGAGCTGTCCGAGGATGGTCTTCTTGCAGTCGCGCACCCAGACCTGCATCCGCTCGAGGAACTTCTCGCGCCCCAGGTCGTGGCGCGCAAGCTTCTCGGCCTTGAGCTGCTTCTCCATCACGTTCTGCGTCGCGATGCCGCCGTGGTCGGTGCCCGGGACCCAGCAGGCCTCGCGGCCGTGCAGGCGGTGCCAGCGGATGAGCGCGTCCTGCAGGGTGTTGTTTAAGGCGTGCCCGATGTGGAGCGCCCCGGTGACGTTCGGGGGCGGGATGACGACCGTGTAGGAGCGGCGGCCGTCGGTGGCCGGGGCCGAGTCGAACAGGCGCGCCTCCTTCCAGGCGTCGACCCACTTCTTCTCCACGGCGTCCGGCGCATAGGCTTTCTCGAGCATGGGCGATTATAGGAATTCAAGGGCCGCGGCGCGCTTCGGAGGCCAGGTGCAGGCCCACCGCGTCGGCGACGGCGTCGGCGAGCTTCGCCTGGAACGCCGGGTCTTTGACCTGGCGCGCCTCGGCCTTGTCGTGCAGGTTCGCGACCTCGATGAGGACGCTGGCCATGCCGGGGCCCTTCAGGACGGCGAAGGGCCCGCGGTCCACGTAGCCGGCCACGCGCAGGCCGCGCTTGCGCAGGACGATCTGGATGCGCTCGGCCAGGCGGCGCGAGACGGCGACCTGGTCCTTGGGCGGCGCCGGCAGCATCCTCTCCCCGTGCTGCCGCGGCGGCCCCTGGGGGATGCTGTTGTTCTTGCCGTACACCCACAGCATCACGCCTTTCCCGCCGCGCTCCGCGTTGTTGTCCAAGTGGATGGAGAGGAAGACCTTGCTGTGGACCTGCTCGGCGCTGACGACGCGGCTCGACAGGGCCACGAACTCGTCGGAGAAGCGGGTCAGGAAGGGCATCGTGCCGCGCGCCTTGAGGCGCGGCTCCAACAGGCGCGCGAACGCGAGGGCGAACTCGCGCTCCCGAACCCCGTTGAGGCTCTGGCCCATGTCGAAGCCGCCGTGGCCGGGGTCGAGCGCGACGACGGGGGTTTCGGCCGCGGCGGGCAAGGACAGCGCGAGGAAGAGTGCCGCGAGGCTCATTCCTTCCTATATTAGTACTATCGCCCCGTGCACGGCCAAGACGCCTTCAACGCCGCCTTCTTCGGCTTTTTGGACCGCCTGTTCCTCATCGCCTCCTTCGGCGAGGTCGCGGCCATCGGGATGCCGGCCGCGGAGATGGTGGTGGCCCCCAAGTACGCCTCGCTCGCCGAAGGCCTGCTCAAGGGCCGCGAGTTCGCCGCGCTCGCCGCCAAGCCCGGCGCCCTGCAGGCCCCGGCTCTCCCGGCGGGCTGGGTGGAGAAGGCCGTGAAGCTCGCGATGGACCGCGCGAAGCCCACGGTGGACGCCTCGTGCTTCATCTACGCGCATACGCTGCTGGAGGCGCTGGCCGTCGATTACGCGGCCGCGCTGGGGAAGCCGTTCCCCCGCAACGGGAGCGCGGCGTCCGCCGCCAAGGGGTTGGCGAAGGTCTGTCCGGGTTCGGAAGCGCCGGACCTCAAGCTCCTGGCCGGACTCGACTCGCGCCGCGAAGGAGCGGTCCGCGGCGAACCCGTCCCCGACGCCGAGACGGCCGTCGCCTCCGTGCTCGAGGCCGCGCTGGCCATGACGAAGGCGGCCGCCGGAGCCGGCGGCTTCCGCCTCGACCCCGGCTGGCTCGTTACAGCAGCTCGGAAGCCAAAGCGGCGATAGGGGAGCGCTCCACCTTCGAGAACCAGACGTGTCCGAAGAGCGTCTGGCCCTTGAAGCGCTCGACCAAGTTCGTCAGGCCGTTCGAGGCCGAGTCCAGGTAGTAGTTGTCGATCTGGAACGGGTCGCCCGTCATCACGATCTTCGCGCCCTTGCCCGCACGCGAGACGATGGTCTTCATCTCGTGCGGCGTCAGGTTCTGCGCGTCGTCGATGAGGATGTACTGGCTCGGGAGGGTGCGCCCGCGCAGGTAGGTGACCGCCTCGACCTCGAGGCGCCCGTCGTCGAGCATCATCTGCACGTCGATGTCGGTCTCCTCGCGGTGCGGCCGGTCGAGCAGGAACTCCAGGTTGTCGTAGACCGCGCCCATCCAGCTCGAGAGCTTCTCCTGCTTGGTACCGGGCAAAAAGCCGATGTCGTGGCCGACCGGGATGACCGGGCGCGCGACCAGCAGGCGCCGGTAGAGCTTGGAGTCGCCGCCCATCGTCTGCTCGAGCGCCGCGGCGAGCGAGATGAGCGTCTTGCCCGAGCCCGCAGACCCCACGAGCGTCACCAGCTGGATGTCGGGGTTGAGCAGGAGGTCCAGCGCGAACTTCTGCTCGGTGTTGAGCGGCTTGATGCCCCACGCGACCGGTTCCGAGCGCGTCAGCGGGACCAGCGCCTTGGCCTTGGCGTCCCAGCGCCCCAGCGCCGAGCCGGACCCGCCCTCGATGTCCTTGAGGATCGCGAACTCGTTGGGGATGAAGCCGTCGAGCGCCAGGCGCTTCTCCTTGTAGAACTTGTCGATGTCGGCGTGCGGGACCTTCACCTCCTTGAACCCGTTGTAGAGCTCGGTGATGTTGACCTTCTCCCGCTCGTAGTCCTGGGTGTCGAGGCCTATGGCCTCGGCCTTGATGCGCAGGTTGATGTCTTTGGAGATGAAGATGACGTGGCCGTCCTTGCCGGAGAGGTACTTGGCGACCCCGAGGATCTGGTTGTCCTTCGAGTCCTGCGCGAAGGCCTTCGGCATGCCGTTGTCGTGGATCATCTCGACGCGCAGCGTGCCCCCGTGCTCGAGGGGCACGCCGTCCGACAGCCGGCCCTTCGCGCGCAGGTTGTCCAAGGAGCGCGCGACCAGGCGCGCGGCGCGCCCGCGCTCGTCGTTCGAGCGCTTGAAGGTGTCCAGCTCCTCGATGACCGGCAGCGGGATGACCACCTTCGAGCCCTCGAAGGCGAACAGCGCCTCCGGGTCGTGGATGATCACGTTGGTGTCGAGCACGAATGTCTTCATTTGGTCTCCCTGGTCTGCCGACGGTCATGTTCGTCGAACGGAGGGACGAATTCGCGGAAAACCTCGTTGGCGAGGAAGAGCCCCTCGCGGGTGAGCCGGAGCGTCGGCAGGCACTCGGAGCAGCCGCCGCCGACGAGCTCCAAGAGGCCCCTGGCCGTCAGGGCGTCGAGCTCCGGCCGGAAGGCCAGCTGCATCTGGGGGGTGAGGGACAGGCCCTCCACCAGGCGCAGGCGGAGCATCAGCGTCTCGCCGAGCCGGGCCTTGCCCTCGAGGCGCTCGGCCGAGAACACCGGCCGCCGGCCGCGCTCGACGGCCTCCAGGTAATTCTTGAGCCGGTCCTCGTTCTCGTAGCGGACGCCGTCCAGATACCCCGACGCGCCGCAGCCCAGGCCCAGCCCCGGCCGGTCGATCCAATAGCCGACGTTGTGGACCGCCTCGCGGCCGGGCTTGGCCCAGTTCGACACCTCGTAGTGCCGGAAGCCCGCGGCGGCGAGGCGCCCGAGCGTCTCGTCCATCGCGTCGCGCGCGAAGTCGGGGTCGAGCTCGACCTCGCGCTTGGCGAAGAGGGTCCGGTCCTCGACCTGCAGCGTGTAGATGGAGAGGTGGTCGGGGTCGAGCCCCAGCACCGCGTCCAGGTCCGCCCCGACGTCCTTGAGCGACTGCCCGGGCAGGCCCTGCATCAGGTCCACGTTGAGCGAAAAGCCCCGGCGCCGGGCGGAGCGGAAGACCCGCTTGAAATCGGAGAAGGTGTGGCTGCGGCCGACGGTCTTGAGCAGCCGGTCGGAGGCGGTCTGGAGCCCCAAGCTCAGCCGCCCGACCCCGGCGTCGGCCAAGGCGTCGAGGCGGTCCTCGGAGGCCGACTCGGGGCTGGCCTCGACGGTCGCCTCGCGCAGGGCGGAGAGCGGGCCGAAGCGGCTCGCAAGGCCGCCCAGCAGGGCCGTCAGCTGGGACGCCGAGAGCTCGGTGGGCGTGCCGCCGCCCACGTAGAGCGTGTCGACGGCCGTCTTCGGGTAGAGGTCCGCCTCGGCCAGCACCGCGGCGACGTAGCGGTCCGCCGCGGCGTTCTGGCCGGAGAAGGCGGTGAAGTCGCAGTAGAAGCACTTCACCGAGCAGAAGGGGACGTGGATGTAAAGGCCGGTCCCCTCGGAGAGAGAGGACCGTCTCGGCGCCGGCGCGACCGACAAAGTCTTAGCCGTGGCGGGATTCTAGCACGGCCCGCGCCAAGTGGTATAGTTGATTGTGGCTCACCGCGCCGGCTTCGTCTCCATCCTCGGGCTCCCGAACGCGGGCAAGTCCACTTTGCTCAACGCCTTCCTGGGCCGGCGCCTCTCGGGCGTCTCCCCCAAGCCGCAGACGACCCGCCACCGCATCCTCGGCATCCTCAACACGCCCGACTGCCAGGCCGTGTTCGTCGACACCCCGGGCTGGCTCGAGAAGGCGGGCGACCCGCTGCAGGAGGCGCTGCGGGTCCAGTCGAAGCGCGCCGCGCGCGAGGACGCCGACATCGCCATCTTGGTCGTCGAGCCCTTCAAGCCGACCGCCGAGGAAGTGACGGCGATGGCGCGCCTGGTGCCCAAGAACTGCCCGCTCTTCTTGGCGGTCAACAAGGCCGACCTCCTCAAAGGCCAGGACCAGCTCGACGCCGTCATCGGCGCCTGGGCTCCCGAGGTCAAGGCGACCGAGGTCTTCACCGTCAGCGCGCTCAAGGGCATGGACGTCGACCTCCTCAAGGAGGCCGTCCTCGCGCTGCTGCCCGAGTCCCCCCCCTTCTACGACAAGGAACAGCTCTCCGACCGCTGGGAGCGCTTCTTCGCCTCGGAGTTCGTGCGCGAGCAGATCTTCGCGCTCTACTCGGCCGAGATCCCGCACGCCTGCGCCGTCGTCATCGAGGAGTACAAGGAGACGCCGCGCCGCGACCTCGTGTTCGCGACCGTCCACGTCGAACGCGAGTCGCAGAAAGGCATCCTCATCGGCAAGAACGGGGAGGCCTTGAAGAAGCTCACCGAGCGCGCGCAGGCCGCCATCGAGCAGTTCACCGGCCGCAAGGCCGTCCTCGAGGTCTGGGTCAAGGTCCGCAAGGACTGGCGCAAGGACATGCGCTCCCTCAAGGAATTCGGCTACCTCGAGTAGCCGCTATCCGACACGCCCCCGCCTGACCGACGACGTTGACCCCGCCTCCCCGGGGGGTAGAATGGGGGTGAAGGCGGCCGTCGCCGCCGGGAGGTCGCCATGCACAACAAGGCGATGTGGTTCCGGTACTTCATGGAGCGCTCCGGGCCCAAGCGGACCACCTTGGAGACGCGCTTCAACATCCGCCCCCACGAGACGGCCGAGCCGCGGGAGACGTGGCGGATGGGCCGCCCGTCCTTGCGCGGTTTGAGAAGGGCGCGCGTCGGGCGGTAGGCCTTGTCCTACCTCGCGGCGCTCCTGCACGAGCCCGCCGTCGCGTCTTTGACCCCGAGCTCGCGTTACCTCGCCGAGCGCGTCGTCGAGGCGGCGGCCCCCCGCGGGGCCGGCCTGGTCGTCGAGCTCGGCCCCGGCGAAGGCGTCATCACGCGCCGCCTGCTGCGCGCGCTGCCTCCGGCCGGACGCTTGCTCAGCGTCGAGCTCAGCGCGGACTTCATGCCGGCGCTGCGCCGCATCCGCGACCCGCGCCTGAACGCCGTCCACGGCGACGCGCTGGACCTGCTGGGGCACATGGCCCGCGCCCGCCTGCCGCGGGCCGACGCGGTGGTCTCGGGCATCCCCATGAGCCTGCTGACCCCGGCGGGACGCCGGCGCGTCCTCGGCGTCGTGCGTCGGGCGCTCAAACCGGGCGGGCGCTTCGTGCTCTATCAGCTCACGCCGCAGCTCATCCCCTTGCTCGAACGGGGCTTCCGCGGCGTCGAGGTGCGCTTCGAGTGGAGGAACCTGCCGCCGCTGTTCGTGCTGTCCTGCCGGCGATGACGGCTACGTGAGGAGCCCGGCGGATTCCCCGCCGTTGAGCACGGAGAGGAACGCCGCGCCGTAGCGTTCGAGCTTCTTGGCGCCCACGCCCTTCACCTCGCCGAGCTCGGCCAAGGTCCGCGGCTTGGCGGCCGCCATCTCGACCAAGGCGCTGTCGTGGAATACGATGTAGGGCGGCACCCCGAGCTGGTCGGCGATCATCCGGCGCAAGCGCCGCAGCCGCTCGAAGAGAGCCTCGTCCGCGGGCGCGCCCGCGTCGGCGGCCTTCCGCAGGGCCTTGGGCTTCTTGCCCTTCTTCGCGCGGGGCGGCGCCGGCACGCCCAGGCGCACCGTGCCCTCGCCCTTGCACAGGAGCTTGCCGAGCTCGGTGATGCGCAGCAGGGGATAGAGACCGTCTTCGACGACCTCGAGGTAGTCCTGGACGATGAGCTGGTCCATCCAAGCGCGGACCGTCGCCTCGCCGGCCTCCTTGAGGATGCCGAAGACCTGCAGCTGGTCGTGGGCGTTGCGCGTCATGCGGTCGTCGGCGCGGCCCAAGAGGAGGTTCACCACGTAGCCCGCGCCGTAGCGCCCGTTCGTCCGCCACGCGGCGCTCAGGACCTTCTGCGCCGTCACCAGGGCGTCCGCCTCGGCCAGGCCCTTGGTCTCGCCCAAGCACACGTCGCAGGCGGCGCAGCCGGCCTCGTCCTGGACCCCGCCCGACGGGTAGGGCGCGTCGAAGTGCTCGGTCAGGATGCGGTGGCGGCAGAGCGGCGCGACGGCGAAGCGGCCGATCTCGCGCAGCTGGCGCTCGAGGGCCTTCTGGCGCTCGGGCGGCAAGGTCCCGTCCTTCTGCGCGAGGAAGCGGTGCGTCGCCAAGTCCGACGCGGAGAAGAGCAGCACGCATTCGGCCTCGAGGCCGTCGCGGCCCGCGCGCCCGGACTCCTGCTGGTAGTGCTCCAGAGAGCGCGGCGCGTTGGCGTGCACCACGTAGCGCACGTTCGAGCGGTCGATGCCCATGCCGAAGGCGATGGTCGCGACGACGACGTCGAGCTTTTCTTTGACGAAGCCGTCCTGGGCGGTCCGGCGCAAATCGGCATTGAGGCCCGCGTGGTAGGGCGCGCAGGAGACGCCCGCCGCCGCGAGGCCCGCGGCCAGCCGCTCGACGTCCTTGCGCGTCTGCGCGTACACGATGCCCCCCTCGTCGGGGTGGCGGCGCACGACCTCGAGCACCTGGGCGCTCTGGTCGCGGCGCGGGAAGGCGCGGTAGACGAGGTTCGGCCGGTCGGGGTGGCCGACGAGGCGCACGGGGTCGCGCAGCGGGATCTGGGCGACGATGTCGTCTTGGACCTCGGAGGTCGCGGTCGCGGTCAGGGCCATGCGCGCGGCCTTGGGGAGGCGGTCGAAGACTTCCGCGAGCCGCCGGTACTCGGGGCGGAACTCGTGGCCCCAGTGGGACACGCAGTGCGCCTCGTCCACCGCGATGAGACAAAGCCGCTCGGCCAGGTCCTCGGCGAGGTCGCCGACGAGGAGCCGCTCGGGGCTCACGTAGAGGAGGGTCGTCTGCCCGCGCTCGAGGCGGCGGTACGCGTCGGACTTCTCGGAGCCGACCAAATTCGAGTGGAGCGCGTCGGCCGCGAGGCCCGCCTCGCGCGCCGCGGAGACCTGGTCGTCCATCAAGGCGATGAGGGGGCTCACCACGAGCACCAGGCCTTTCTCCATCGCCGCGGGGAGCTGGTAGCACAGCGATTTTCCGCCGCCGGTGGGCAAGACGACGAGAGAGTCGCGGCCGGACAGGGCGGCCTCGACGGCTTCCTTCTGGAGGGTCCTGAAGGTGGAGTAGCCCCAGCGCTCTTTGAGTACCTTCTCAGGCGTCACGTCGGAATGATACCACGGAGGCCGGTCGCCGCGATTAAATCTCGTTCATTCCCTTGAAATACTCGTCGAGGGAGATTCTGGCCGTAGCGAGATTGCTCTTGATGATGAATTTGGGGACTTCGTTATAGTCGGGGATGACTAAAGGGCGGCTAAAGCCTTCCTTCCGCATCGCGATGTGGTCCCCTGGACCGCGCGCCGACCGGCGCCAGCCGTGTTTCTCGAAGAACTTGATTAACTTCGCGGGGCGGACAGGGACAAGACGCGGCACTTCATGCCGCCACAGGTACCCGGACGTTCATGCTTCGGCGACTGAGCAGATGGGTCGGGATGTTGCGCTGGATTTTGGCTGGCTGTTCGCTTGGGCGCGGGACGGCGAACTTCTGGTCGTCGACTTTCTTCCACCCCAGTTCCTTCAAAGCCTTGTCGAGGGTGCCCATTCCCACCAACTCCGAAAAAAACAGCTCGATGGCGCCGCCGAGACGGATTTTCGCTTCGGCCTGGGTCTTGCCGCAGGTTCCCAGGTTCAGGGCGGGGGTGTAAGCGACGATGACGCCGTCGTCCTTGAGCAGGAAGACAGGGATATTGACCTTGTAGCTGAAAGAGGCCATATGATTTGGGGGGCCCGAAAACCGTCTATGGACAGTATAACAGATTGTCTGTTTCCCGCCAGGGGAAGGGGGGTCTGCCGGCGGGCGCGACAACCTCGACTAGGATACTGTGACAGGGATGAGCGTCATCGTATCATTGCCAAAAATGTCGATGACTTTGACCGCCACGATGAATCGGCCCGGCCTAGGGTAAACATGCGCCACGGAGACTAGCTCAAGACTCCGATCTTTCCGTGTGCGAAAGCTTTGCCACTCATTCTCGAAAATATAGGCCCCAGTCCAACGCTCCTCGAAGTCTAGGAATTCCTCTCCGGCGACCACCGTGCCCGGTAGTTCCCCCTCGACCCCCATGGTCTTGGG
>SCTT01000416.1 GCA_004322435.1 bacterium | reverse complement strand
CGACCGCTGGCTCACCGTCTCGGTCGCCGTCGCCGGGGCCGTCCTCGAGGTCGCGCTGATGCGCCGGGCCGGCGTCCCCGCGGGGGCGCAGGCCGCGGCGGTCGTCGTCCTGGCCGGGGTCGGCGCGGGAGCCTGGCACCTCGTCGCGCGCGTGCATCTGTTGATCGCCGCCGTCTCGCACGAGGGGCTCAAGCTCGAGAAGCTCGGCCGCTATTTCTGCTCCGCGGTGGTGGAGCAGCTCAAGAACGACGGCCCCACCGCCGCCCAGAGCCGCGAGGTGACCGTCCTCTTCTCGGACATCCGGGACTTCACCGCCCTCTCCGAGCAGCTTTCCCCGGAGGCCGTCGTCACGATGCTCAACGAATACCACGAGAAGATGGTCGAGACCATCTTCAAGCACAGCGGGACGCTCGACAAGTTCATCGGGGATGGCATCATGGCCTACTTCGGGGCGCCCGTCCCCGACCCGCGCCACCCCCACAACGCCGTGGCCTGCGCCCTCGAGATGCAGTCGGGCCTCCAGGCGGTCAACGCGGCGCGTTCGGCGCGCGGCGAGCCCGTGCTGCGCATCGGCATCGGACTCCACACCGGCCCCGTGGTGCTCGGAGACATCGGCTCGCCGTCGCGCCGGCTCGAGTTCACGGCCATCGGCGACGCCGTGAACCTGGCCTCCCGCATCGAGGGGCTGACCAAGGTCCACGGGGTGGTCGCTCTGGCCTCCCAGGCGACGCGCGACCGGGTCGGAGACGCCTACGCCTGGGCCGAGGCGGAGGCGGTGCCCGTCAAAGGCAAGACCGGGCCGGTGCGCACCTTCGTCCCTTCCGCCAAGGCCTGACCCCGATATTCTCTTTCGGAAGTTCTCTTCTCTAATGAAAATATCGCCCCCCCGCAAGCGCGTTTAAACGCCACAAACCGCCCCCCGGCTTGGCATCGAAATTGATGCCCGAAGGATGGACTTGGGCCCTGCCGTCGCCCTAGCCTACGGACCGGGACGTCGGAGTACCATGAAGACCAAGAATGCCGGACACGCTCACCTGCCCGCCGCCGCTCTAGCCGCCGCCCTCCTCATCCCGTCGGCGGCCGCGGCCCAGACCTGCCGCGTCTATTGCCCCGACGGGTCTTCCTTCCTGCAGCAGTGCGACGACCTCAGCGACCCCTGCGTCGGGACCGGCGGAGGGCGGCCCTGGAATCCCCCGGCCCCCGTCGACCCCCGCCCCGCGCAGCGCCAACGCTTCGAGGCCCTCGTTCCCCTCGCCCAGGGAGAGGACGCCAGCCTCGCCGGACGCCCCCTCTCCACCGACGCAGAGTTCTCGAGCGCGCTCCACGACCTCCACGTCGCGCTCACCCGCACCGTGGTGGTGTCGCGGGCCCGGCGCGGCGTCTACGACGCGCTGCGGAACGTCGAGGAGACCAAGTACCAGGAGTACTACCGCCCCCGGTTCGCCCTCGTCGATTCCTCCGACGGCCTCGTCGTCGAATTGAAGCAGGCCCGCCGAGAGGCGCAGGCCGTCTATGAGGAAGCCGACGCCCGGCTCAAGGGCTTCGCGGCCGTCCGCGACGGCTTCCTCGCTTCCGACGGCCCGCACGCCAAGGCGGAGTCCCTGCTGCGCGACGAGGCGCGGCTCACCAAGCTCGCCGTCCTCGCCCACCTGGGAGGCCTCTCGCCCGCCGAGGCCGGCGCCGACGTGGAGACCGCCGAGGTGCCGGTCCCCGCGGAGCCGTCGGCCCCCTACCCGGTCCAGGCGGTCCCGTGGTACTTAGGAAGCATCTACCTGCCCAATCAGGCCGCCGAACGCGCCGTCGAAGAGGCGCGGGACACGCTCGCGGTGGCCCGGATGCGGGCGCTGCCCTCCATCGGCGGCGACATCGAGACGCGTCTGGCCTTCGGGGAGAAGATGGCCGGGGAGGCGGGGTCCGCCCTGCAGGCCGCCCGGGCCGCCGAGGCGGCCTACCGGCAGGCGTCCCAGGCCAACGCGAACGCCGCCCGGCATTGGGCGATCACCACGAGCGAGAACATGGACTTCTGGCAGGCGACCCAGAGCCTGCGCTACGGGGCCGTCCAAGCCGAGTACGCCCTCCGTTGGACCCACGAGGCGCTCAAGAGCGACATCGCCCGCTCCCTCTGGAACGCCCGCGCGGCGACGGCCTGGAAGGCCTTCCGGGTCGCCTATCTCTATCCGGAGGCCAAGCGCATCTCGAAGGAGCTCTTCGACGGGAAGCCCTACATGCATGGGGACACCGAGCTGAACACGGCCTGGAAGTACGGGGCCCCGCTCGTCGCGCCCAGCATCAAGGCCTATTCCCGCCAAAAGCAGGTCGCGAGCCTGCAGAAGCTCGCAAAGCGCCTCGAGGGCAGCTTCGAGGAAAAGGCCCTCGCGACCGCCGAGGTGCTGGCCAACGGGAACCCTAAGCTCGACGCGGAGGCCTACGACACGGTCTTCACCGGGGCCGGAGGCGAGATCCGCGACGAGGTCCGGACCGTCCTCGACGAGACCGGGCTCCCCGCGGCGTTCCGCAGCCGGTGGCGGCAGTACTTCGTCGGAAACTGACGGGCGCTACGCGCCGTCGTCGCCGAGGTCGCCCCCCTCGAGGAGGGGGGCGGCTTCCGTCTGGGGGAGCGCGTCGACGCCCTTGAGCTTGCGCTCGATGAGCTTCGTGCGCTTCGTGACGGCCTCGAAGTCCTTGGCGAGGAGCTCGAAGCGCTCCGAGACCTTGTCGGTCAAAGCCCCCAGCGTGCCCATCTCGGCCTTGACCGCCGCGAGCAGGCGCTGGATCTCGACCGCCCGCTTCTGGATGACCACCGAGCGGAAGCCGACCAAGAGGGAGTTGAGCAGCGCCGAGAACGTCGTCGGGCCGGCGACCACGATGCGGTGCGCCGACTGCAGGTCCTCGACGAGGCCGGGCCGGCGCAGCACCTCGGCGTAGAGGCTTTCGACGGGCAGGAAGAGGACGGCGAAGTCGGTGGTGTGCGGCGGGTTGATGTACTTGTCGCGGATGGAGCGCGCCTCGGCCTTGACCGTCGCCTCGAGGGCCTTGGCCGCGGCCTCGACGCCCGGCACGTCGCCCTTCTCCTGCGCCGCGACCAGCCGCTCGTAGTCCTCGCGGGGGAGCTTGGAGTCGACCGGCAAAAACACCGGCTCCCCGTCGGGACCGGGCAGACGGACCGCGAACTCCACCGCGTCCTTCGACGCGGGCTTGGGGCGGTAGTTGCGCTCGAACTGCGCCGGGGTGAGCATCTCGACCAAGATGCGCTCGAGCTGGATCTCCCCCCACACGCCGCGCGCCTTGACGTTCGTGAGCACCCGGCTCAGGCTCCCGACGTCCACGGCCACCTTCTGCATGTCCATCAAATCCTTTTGCAGCTGCTCGAGGATGGAGCCGAGCTTCTTATCGACGGACTCCCGGATGTCACGCAGGCGGGCGTCGTTTGAGTCGCTCAAGGCCTGGACGCGCTGAGCGACCGAGTCGAGGAGCTTGGCCTGCCCGTCGCGGAAGTCGCCGAGGTTGGACTTGAGGCTCACCTGCGCCTCGGTGCGGTTCGTGCTGAACTCGGAGCGCAGCGCCTGGTCGAGCTTCGTGAGGTCCTGCTGGAGCGGGGCGAGCAGCCCCGCCAGCTCGCCGCCGTCCTTGCGCGAGCGCAGCAGGACGATCAGGTAGACGAGCCCGGCCAGCACCGCCGTCAAGAGGACGGCGGCGACGGCGAGCACGGTGGTCAACGTGTCCTGCATTGTGTAAAGCCCATACCGGCGGTGGGAGTCGAACCCACAAGCCCCAGGGGGGCGGCAGATTTTGAGTCTGCTGCGTCTGCCAGTTCCGCCACGCCGGCTAGGAGCCTTATTGTAGCTAAACGGCCGCCAGCGGCAGCGCCTTCCCGTCGCGTTCCCGGACGGCGGCGAGGCGGCGCAGGAACTCCCGGCGCGGGATCTCGCGCGCCCCCAGCAGCCCGGTCACCGGCGTGACCATCTGCACGTCCATCCAGGTGTGGCCCAGCGCCCGGAGGCGCCTCACGGTCTCGACGAGGGCGGCCTTCGAGGCCCCGGTGGCGGAGTGGAACATGCTCTCGCCGCTGAAGACGCCCGCCACGTGGACCCCGTAGAGCCCCCCGACGAGCTCTCCCCCGGACCAGCACTCGACGCTGTGGGCGACGCCCAGTTCGTGGAGGCGGAGGTAGGCGCGCTGCATCGGGGCGGTGATCCAGGTCCCGCTCTGGCCGTGCCGGGGTACGGTCGCGCAGGCCTTGATGACGGCGGGGAAGGCGCGGTCGGCGGTGAACGTGAAGCCCGCGCGGCGAGACTCCTGGCGCAGGCTCCTGGGGACGCGCAGGTCGCAGAAGTCCAGGACGCCGCGCGGGTCGGGGCTGTGCCACAACAGCGGCGCCCCCTTCTGCGGCCAGGGGAAGATGCCCGCCGCATACGCCTCGAGGAGGGTGTCCTCGCGCAGGTCGCCGCCCACCGCCGCCAGGCTCTCGCCCGGCGCCATCCGGGCCGGGTCCGGGAAGCGTCCCATGCCGATAGGCTAATACCCCCCCTCCCCTCCGTCAAGCGGGTGACAGGCGACCCTTGCCGGGCCCTGGGGCCCCTGTTAGACTCAGAGGGATGCGTTCCGCGGCCCTGCTCCTCCTCTTATGCGTCCCGGCCCTCCGGGCCGGCGACGACGCCGCCCAGGCCCTGGCGCGCGTGCGCGCGGAAGAGGCGAAGCTGCGCGAGCAGTCGGCCAAGAACGACCAGGCTCAGCAGAGGAAGACCGACGCCGCCAAGAAAGCCACCGAAGCGGTCCGCCACTACAACGACCTCCCCGACTGGCGCTTCATCTCGAAGGGCATCGCCGAGGGCGACGCCAGCCGCGCGAAGACCCGCTTCATGGAGGCCCGCCAGGAGGCTCAGGCGGCCCAGGGGGAGTACCTGCAGGTGGGCAAAGGGTATCTGCAGGCGGAAAACGACTTCCGCCGCGAGACCGGCGGCTTCTACAACGAGCAGCAGTACAACCACGTCCGGGAAGCCGTGCAGGTGGGCGCCTCCTCCGGCCCCGGCGACCAGCCCGCCAGCTCCGAGCAGGTCCAGCAGGAGGCCGCCAACCTCCAGAAGCTCGCGCAAAGCGGCAAGCTCTCGGCCGGCGAGTTGGCGGCCCGCGGACAGAACCTGGGCAAGATGGGCGACGACATCATGGCCCAGGCCCTGGCCTCCAACTTCGGCGCCAAGGGGGCCCCCGGCGCCGCGGGCGCCGGCGGTGCGTCGGGCGGCGGAGGCGGCGGCGGGGAGTCCTACGGCGGCGGCGGAGCCGCCGCCGGCGGCGCCATCGGCTACGGCCGCGCCGCCCCTCCCCCCGACGCGCTGCGCGTCGACAAGGCCATCCTCCTCTCCTCACCCTCGGGCGGAGTCCGCCAGGCCTCCGCGGGGCGCTTCCTCTCGGCCGGCGCCGAGCGCCTGAGCTCGAACGACCCCCGCGGGGCGCTGTCGGCCGCCGAGGCCGCGCTCAAGGAGGACCCCAAGAACTCGAAGGCCTGGGGCCTCAAGGCCGCGGCCCTGAACTCCATGCGCCGCTTCGGCGACGCCGAGCTCGCGGCCAAGAGGGCCGTCGAGCTCGACCGCGGCAACGCCCAGGCCTACCGCGACCTCGCCTGGGCCCAGCTCCACAACGGCAAGGCCGAGGACGCCGAAGCCAGCGCGACGCGGATGATCTTCCTCGAGCCGGAGAACGCCGAAGGGTATCTGCTGCGCGCGCTCGCCTACGAGCTCAAGGGCGACCGCAAGCGCATGCTCGCCGACCTCGAGCGCGCCGCCGCGCTCGACCCCAAGTACGCCAACCATCTCGCCAACGCCCGGGCCGGCGTGCGCCTCTTCGACCCGAACTCCCCGGACACCGACGGGCTGCTCAACGCGCTGGCGCCGCCGCCCCCCCCGCGCTCGAACGCGCTGACCTGGCTCGGCCTCTTTCTCTTGTCCGGCGCGGGCCTGGCCGTAGCGGCCCAGAAGCTCCCTCCTCTCATCGCGCGCTTCAAAGAATCCCGCCGCACGGTCCAAAGCCGCCCTCCGACCGCCGCCGTTCCGCGCAACACCCCGGCCCCGGTCGACGACGGGTTGTTGGCTGGGAAGTATCAGCTCCGCCGCGTCGCCGGCCGCGGCGGGATGGGCCAGGTCTGGGAGGCGGTCGACAAGACCCTCGAGCGCGTGGTCGCGGTCAAGGAGATGTCGCCGGAGCTCGCGAAGGACCCCGCGCTGCGGCTTTTGTATTTGAAAGAGGCGCGCACCATCGCGACCTTACGGCATCCGAACATCGTCGAGATCTACGAGATTTTGGACCTTCCCCCCCAGCTCTATCTCGTCTTCGAGTGGGTGTCGGGCAAGACGGTGGCCCAGGTGCTCATCGAAAAAAAGCGCCTCCCTCTCGAGACGGTGAAGGCGGTGCTGGCGCCGGTGTGCGAGGCGCTGGCTTTCGCGCATGAAAGAGGGGTCGTGCATAGGGATTTGAAGCCCGCCAACGTGATGGTGTCAGGCGACGGCCACGTGAAGCTGATGGACTTCGGCATCGCCCGGGCCACCGGCGACATCACGACGGCGGCTCCGGTGGCGGCGGCGCCCGGGCCGGGGGCGGCCATGGCTCGGACCCGGACCGTCGCGGGGACGCCGGGGTATCGCCCGCCCGATGCCGAACAGGGGCTCGTCACGCCGGGGTTCGACGTGTACTGCCTGGGCGTGTGCCTGTACGAGATGCTTTCCGGCGACCTGCCCTACGGCGACGACGGCTGGACGCCGGGGCGGTCTTTTGAGCCGCTGTATAAGAAGGTCCCAGGGCTGCCCGAGGCCGTCGACGACATCCTGGCGCGGGCGCTGGAGCCGGACCCGCATAAGAGGCTCGCGGACGCGCGGGCGCTGAAGGCGGCGTTGCTTAGGCTCTGACGGGGCAGTTGCCCCCCTCCCCTTGAACGGCGGCGGTCTTCGGTCTATAAAGGGAGGGTGGAAACGCTATACGGAAACACCCTGCAGCCTTTGCCAATTCCAAGCTGTATATCACCATCCCCCTCTCGTGGAATTTCCTCTACTTTTCTCCGGTCCTCAGAATATACTGACAACGCTATGCGGACCAGCATACTCACTAGTTAGGCATACATGGAAGCGGAATGAATCCCCGCGCAGCGTTCGTCCTGCCGATACTTTTGCTTTCCTCCTTCGGGTGCCGAAATGGCCCCAAGGTGGACGGCTGGCCGGCCACTCGCCCGACAGCCTTGGAATTCTTCAACTGCAAACCTGAAGACATTAAGTTCGTCCAAATGAACGCAACGAAAGTCATGGGTTCCCATCACGGCGAAATGCCCTGCCACGGCCTGCCCACTTTGAAAGAGCAAATTCCAAATTTCGTTTTGGCTACTGCGGCGGAGATGAATTCGATGCTCCCGGGAATCCCCGCAGGTTGCACGATTGGGGGCGTAGTTTCAATCCCCGCATTCGGTCCGGTTGAATGGAGTATTCAAGACGTGCTAACGATGAAGTACAAGAAGGACGGGTCACCCGGGACCGATGA
>SCTT01000415.1 GCA_004322435.1 bacterium | reverse complement strand
CCGAGCTCGCCAAGGCCCTGGCGGCCGCGCGCCAGGTCCCCGTGCTGGACCTCATGGGGCCGATGCGCCGCGCCTGGGGGATCGTCGAGGAGGGCGTCGAGAAGGCCGCCGCGGAGGAGACGGCGCGCGTCTTGGGCGCCGCCGGCCTCAAGGCGCTGGCCATCCCGGCCGAGCTCCTCGAGGACGTGCCCCCGGCCGAGCTCGCGACGGGGCTGACGCTCTCCGAGGGCGGCTTCTCCTGCGCCGAACGCGAGGCGCCCGCCCGCCGCGCCGAGTGGAAGCGGCTGGCCCTGGTCGCCGCCGCCGCCGTGACGGAGACGACGTCGGGCGGGGCGGCGGCTCCGAGCGACCCCAACGAGCTCGCCAAGAAGGTCATCAAGACGGGCATCACGATGATGACCGGGCTGCCGACCAGCCTGGGGCTGGCTCCCAAGGGGCCCGAGCGCAAGGTCGAGGTCGTCGACCAAGTCTACGTCTTGGACCTCCTGCTCAAAGGCCCCGCCCAGCGCGTGCGCATCGAGGGGAGACGCTTCGACTTCTCCTGCCTGGGGGCCCGCAAGGGCTACACGATCGCGGCCAACGTCAAGGTCCTGGTCGCGCAGCTGGCCGCGGCGGCGCCCGGGGCGGCCTTGAACCGCGGCGCGCAGGTCATGCTCGACGGGCGCCCGTACCGGGAGATGGGCTACGACGCGCTCGCGGACCTGGACCGCGAGACGCGCTGGCGGCTGACGCTCGCGGCGCTCAAGCCCCGCTGACGGAGAGGACCTTGAGGCGGGACGGCCCGAGGCGGACCTCGGCGCCGGCGGATTTCCCGAGAAGCGCGTCGGCCAGCGGGGAGGTCCAGGAGAGGAGCCCCGCCTCGGCGTCCGCCTCGTCGTGGCCGACGATGCGGACCCTCCGCGCGCCTTCGGGGCCCGCCAGCTCCACCGTCGAGCCGAAGCGCACGACCCCGGGCTCGCCGGGCAAGGTCAGCTCCGCGGTCTTGAGGCGCACTTCGAAGTAGCGCAGGTCGCGCTCGACGGCGCGCTTGCCCCGGGCGGGGTCCTTGAGCTCCGCCTTGAGCGTCTCGACCTTGGCCTTGAGGGCCGCCAGCCCGCTCTCGGTGACGGGGTTGGGACCGAGCGGGACCGGGCGCTCCGGCAGGCCGTCGTCGTCGGGGTCGCCGTCTTCCTTGGTGAAGGCCCGGCTCAAGTCAGAACGGGACGGCGAGCTTCGGGCAGCGCGTCTTGAGGAAGGCCTTGAGCGCCGCGTCGTCGAACTTGAGCTCCCGGTCGCCGTCGGCGTAGGAGAAGACCTCGGAGTTCTTGACCGTGCAGGTCCGGCCGGCGGCGTCGCGGAAGGTGGACTCCCAGTCGGGCTTCATCGAGGGGAGCTCGCCCATCCGGAACCCGCTGTCGAGCATCAGCCCGGCGTAGGAGGGGAATTCGACGCCGCCGCGGTTGGACGGGTCCACCGTCGCGGCGACCGTCACCGACCCGCGGTCGACGGCGCGCGGCTGGGCGGTGGCGGGGTCGAACTCCAAGACGCCGCCGTCGCCGAGCACCACCGACACAGACGGCCCCGCCGCGTCGATGCGCAGCTCGCCCGGCGCCAGGCGCGGGAAGAAGTGGAACTCGCGCGCGCCGGTGAACTTCGCCGGGTTCTCGCCCTCGCCGAAGGAGTTGAAGACCATCAGCATGCCGTCGCCGAAGACGCCGAAGGAGCGGTACACCATGCTCATCGTGTCGATGGGGGAGATGGAGACGTAGCAGTTGCCGGAGCTCGTCCCGTCGGCGTAGCCCTGGGTGCCGCCGGCGTGGACGGGGTCGACGCGCTGGCAGGAGGAGGCCGCGCGGACCGGGGCCGCGCTCTTAAGGAACTCGGAGATGGTCCGGGGGGCGGACGGGGCGACGCCGACGACGGCCGCAAGCGCTAATTCGATCATGGGCGGATGATAGCATTCCCCCCGGCGGCGTCAATCGCGCGGGGCGAGGATGATCTCGATGCGGCGGTTCAGGGCCCGGGTCTCGGGCTTGGCGTTGTCGGCCACCGGGCGCCATTGGCCGAGTCCCGCCGCCACCAGGCGCCGCGGGTCGACCTTCGCCTGGTCCTCGAGGTAGCGCGCCACCGAGGTGGCGCGCGCGGTGGAGAGCTCCCAGTTCGACGCGTAGCGCGAGCGCAGGTCGGCGCTGATCGGCACGTCGTCGGTGTGGCCCTCGATGCGGATGTCCTTGTCCTGGACCTGGTTCAAGGCCGCGCCGACGCGCGCGAGGACCTTCCGGCCGGCGGGCTTCACTTCGGCGGAGCCCGAATCGAACAGGATGCGGTCCACGAGGTTCAGCGTGAGCTTGCCCTTGAGGCTGCTGATGGTCACCTCGCCGGCGGCGATCTCGGCTTTGAGGCCCGAGGTCAGGCCCTCGTAGTTCTTGGTGACGGCGGCCACTTCCTCGTCTTTTCGGCGCTGGAGGTCCGCCTTCTCGCCCTCGAGGAGGGTCTTGGCCTTGGCCAGCTCGTCGACGCGGGCGGTCAGGTCGGCGACGGTCTTCTTGGCCGAGGCCAGCTCGGAGTCGGCGGCGGCCTTCGCGCGGGCGACGTCGTTGAGTTCCCGGGCCTTGGCCGACAGCGACGCGGCGCCCGAGGACTCCGAGTTGGCCAGGCGCTGGCCGAGGGTGTCCTTCTCCTTGACGAGCTCCGAGACCTTGCGCGAAAGCTCGCCCTTGTTGGCCTCGAGCGCCTGCGAGAGGTCCTTGACGGACTTTTGGAGGGCGGCGACCTGGTCGGCGGCCGAGGCCAGGTTCGTCTTGGACTCGGCGAGCGCGGCCTTGAGGTCGCCTTCCGAATGGGCGAGCTCGGCGGTCCGCGCCTTCTCGGCCTCGAGCTCCTTGGACAGCGCGGTGGTCCGGTTGAGCGCTCCGTCGAGGTCCTTGGACAAAGAGACTCCCAGGGCCCTGGCCGCCTGCAGGTCCTTCGACAAGGCGGCGGCGGAGGCCTCCGAGGCCTTGAGCTTGGCGGCGCTGACGCAGCCGGAGAACGCCAGGAGCAGAAGGGCGGGGAGGAGGGTTCGCATCCCGCGATTATAGCGCTTGGGCGGGGAGTTCCGGAGGCCGGGGTCCGGACCTAGTAGCAGCGCTCGAGGAGCGCCGCCGCCCGCCGGTCGGCGGAGTCGAGCGAGTCCCTTTCGGAGCGCTCGAGCGGGACGACGCCCTCGCGGTAGAGCTCCTTGACCCGGGCGTAGAACGCCTGGCGCAGGCTCAGCGAGCGGATCTCCGAGCCGGGGTTGCGGGTCACCGAGCGGGCGTCGAAGGCGGGGTCGGCCAGGCGCGCCGCCCAGAACCGGGCCTTGAGCTCCAAGGTCTCCTCCTGGAGCTTCTCGACCTCGGCCTCCCAGCCGGAGCAGGAGTCGTTGGGGGCGTCGCGGAAGGGGTCCGGGACCAGGCGCACGAGCGGGGCGGGGAACTTGGCCGGCCCGGGGGCCTGGACGTCCCAGAGCGCGCCCACCGGCATCTGGTCCACCTCCCATTCCTTCTCGACGCGGGCCGACGCCGCCCCGAGGATGCGCGCCGTGTGCGCGTCGATGAGGCGGGCGTGCACCTCGACGCGCCGGTCGGCCATCGGCGTGAAGGTCCCGGTGACGATGGCGTCGACGTTGAGGAGCCGCCCCACCTCGCGGGCCTGGCGGGGGTCGAGCGCCCCGGTGGTGCCCAGCCGCTGCTCCTCGAGGACCTTGTCGAGCAGGGTCCGCTCGACGATCTCCAGGTCGCCGGAACCCGCCATCCGGGAGACCAGGCGCTCGGCGAGGATGAGGCCGCCTTCGGCGTCGGGGCGGCCGGCGGGCGAGAAGGGGAGGACGGCGACGCGGCGCAGATGTCCGGATTCGGCCGCGGCGCTGAGCTCGCGGGCCAGCCCGTTATAGGGGTCGCCGGCCCAGACGGGCGCCGCCAGGGTCAGGACCCCGGCGGTCAGGACGGCGCGGAACTCGGCGATGTCGTTCATGGCTACCGAGAGGCGGAAAACGTCCCGCCTCGCTTCGTCTTCGGTAGCCTAGC
>SCTT01000414.1 GCA_004322435.1 bacterium | reverse complement strand
CGGCGGCGGGCCGGGCCAACGCGGCGGCCCCGGCCAGGGCCGCCGCCGCGGCCGCCGCGTTCAGGAGGAGCTCCCGCCGGCTGAGGCTCATGTCTCTCCTAGACGATCTTCTCGAGGCGCGCGGCGATCTTCTTGTAGTCGGCCTGGCCCGACACCGGGTCCCAGGCGCGGTGGCTGACCGCGTTGACGAGCCAGCGGTTCTTGGCCGGGTCGGCGCTGTCGGCGATGGAGAGGTTCCAGGGGCTGAACATGTAGCCCGGGGGGACCTCGGTGCGCGCGGGCTTCACCATCGACGACGTGCCGATGGAGACGCGCGCCTCGTAGGACCCGCGCCGCGTCACCACCCGCACCCGCTCGCCGTCCTCCAGGCCGTAGCGGTGCGCATCCACGTCGTTGACCTCCACATACTGCTCGGGGACGAGGCGCTTGGTGGTCGCTCCCTGGATGGTCTTGGCGCTGTGGAAGTGCTCATAGACGATGCCGAGGCCCAGCCACATCGGGTACTTGTTCTCCTTCGTGGCGTCGGCGAGCCCTTTCGTCGCGTCGTCGTAGAACTCGAGGTCCGGCAGCTCCGGCATCAGCGCGTTGTCGCGCGCCGCGGTCAATAGGTCCATGTTGTCCATCATGAAGGTCTGCTTCTCGGCCGCGGCGAGGATCTCCTTGTTGCTCGCCCCTTCCCGCACCTTGAGGCCGACCCCCTCGCCGAACGTCATGAGCTTGCCCGTGATCTCCTTGAGCCGCGCGTAGTCCTGCTCGCAGAGCTTGAACTTGGCCTTGCCGCCCGGAAGCGCGAATTCGCCGTAAGGCTTGCCGGCCCACTTCTCCTGCCCCATGTAGCGCCGCGGCGTGCCGCCCGCCTTGGCCGACTCGTAGGTGCCGGCCGGCCACTGGAGGCCGCGCAGGCGCCGGAGCTGCTCGTAAGGCTCGATGCCGTCGCGCTTCTCCACCTCGAGCATGCCCGAGAGGTCCGCGTCCGAGCCCTTCGAGGCCCGGAGGATGTCGCGGAAGACGTCCTGCGGGTCGTAGAACTTCTGGCCGTACTTGTTCTTGAGCTTCTTCTTGTAGGGGAAGATCTTCTCCACGTCGAGGCCCAGCAGCTTCCCGATGGACTTGGCCTTGTCGATGGCCAGGTCCATGTCGGGCAGCGCCTCGGTCAGCGGCTGGCCTTTCTCGTTGCGGGCGACGCTGACGCCGTCGTTGACGTACAGGCGCCGCTCCGACTGGATGTAGACCCCGCCCGTCCATTCGCCCCAGGTCATCGCCGGGAAGATGACGTCGCCGTAGAGGTTGTTCGGCGCGTGCCGGTAGATCTCCTGGACGACGACGAACATCTTGGTCAGCGCGGGACGCACCAAGGTGTTCAAGTCCGGCATATGGACGTGCGTGGTGTAGATCCAGAACATCGCGTCCAGGTCGCCCTTGAGCGCCCGCTCCATCAGCGGGATGACCATCGTGGGCTTGAACTTGAAGGTCTGGTCGAGGCGTCCTTCGGGGAGACGCCAGGCCTCGTTGATGTGCTTGCGCCAGGGCTCGTTGTCGAGGCCCTTGTTGAAGGGCAGGCGCCCGGTGAGGCCGCCCATCAGGCGCTCCGACATCGCGTTGGGCTGCCCGGTCTGAGAGTGCGTGCCGCAGCCGGGCCGGCCCACGTTGCCGGTCAACAGGTGCAGGTTGATGATGCTGATGGTGTTGTGCTGACCGTGGAGCATCTGGTTGTAGCCGATGCCCCAGAAGGTGAGCACCCCGCCCTTGCCGCGCTTGCGGCCCTTGATGGACGCCTCCGCCCAGGCCTTGCCGACCGCCTCGATCTGCTCGACGGTGACCCGGTTCCGGTCGACGACCTTCAGGCGCTCGATGACCTGCGCCGGGGAGTAACGCGCCTTGATGCCCTCGACGTACTCGCGCCAGCCGGTGGTGTACTGGTCGAGCCAGGCCTCCGGCATCACCGCCTCGGGGTACTTGGTCAAGACGACGTGGGCGATGGCGTTGAGGTAGGAGATGTCGCCGTTCAAAGTGGCGAAGTGGTGCGAATCGCGCGGGTTGATGTCTTCTAAGCCCTGCACCGAGCCCGTGCGGCGCGGGTCGGAGACGAGCGTGGGGATGCCGGCCTGGCGCTTATGGTCGGCGACGCGCCAGTAGAGGATGGGGTGCGCCTCGCGGGCGTTGTGGCCCCAGAACGTGATGAAGTCCGCCAGTTCGATGTCGTCGTAGGAGGTGGGCGGGGTGTCCGAGCCGTAGGAGTGGAAGTATCCCGTGGCGGCCGAGGTCATGCACATGCGCGCGTTGGCCTCGATGGAGTTCGAGCCGATGACGCCCTTCATCAGGACGTTCTCGATCCACTGCGCCTCCATCGTCAGCTGGCCGGAGCCGTTCAAGGCCACCGCGTTGGGGCCCTTGGCCTTGATGATGGCGGCGGTGCGCTCGGCGACGATGTGCTCGGCCTCCTCGTAGCTGACCCGGCGGAACACCGAGTCGTCGAAACGGCCCTTGGACTCGGAGACGTGGCCGGTCAGCGGGTCCGACATGTCCTTGCGCACCAGGCAGTACTCGAGGCGGTCCTTGTAGATGGGCTCGTTCGCGTTTAAGCCCTTGATGCACTGCACGCCCTTGTTGGTGGGGTGCTCCTTGTCGGGGACCATCCCGACGATGGTGTCGCCCTCCACCTGGATGACCGTGCCGCAGCCCACGCCGCAGTAGGGGCACTGCGCCAAGAGCTCGCGGCGCAGCGGCCCGCCGCGGGGCAGGTCCTGGGCCGAGACGAATTCGCCAGGGTAGAGCGAAGAGAGGCTCGCCGCGGCCGCCGCGGCGGCGCCGGTGCCCTTCAGGAAGTCCTTGCGCGAGAGCTTGTCGTCCATGGTCCTCTCCTTAGAAGTCCAGCGTCGCCTGCAGAAACGCCCAGTCCCGGTCCTTGCCGCCCGCCTTCGCCCGCACGAAGCTCGAGGCGAAGAAGTGCGAGACCCCGAACCAGAGCTTGAGCGCGCCCCGCACGGGGGTCCTCATGTGGAGGTCCACCTCGTGGCCCACCTCGTTGCCCGAGAGCCCCGCGTTGTCGCGCGCGAGGGCGGCCATCGAGGCGTTGTACCAGGCGTCCTTGGCCTGCGCGGTGCGGAAGTAGTGGTAGTCGAGCGCCACGGTCGTCCCGGGCGCCGGGGTCCCCGACGCCGAGAGCTTGAGCGCATGGCCGTTCTTCCACGAGAAGACGTCCTGGTAGCCCTGCAGGGCGTGCCCGTACGGGAAGAGCGGGTCGAAGCTCTGGACCTTGTCGTCGGCGGGGTTCGTATCGCCGGACGCGTAGTCGTACTCCGCCCCGAGGCGGGGCTTCCACCCGCCGTCGAACGTCCACCCGCCCGTCAGCGCCGCCGCCCAGGCGCGCACCGGCATCCCGGCCTTGCGGCCGAACTGCCACGCCGCCTCACCGGAGTAGTCGGCGGCCCCGGCCTTTCCCTTGACGCGCGAACCGACGGTGCGGTCGGAGAGGTTGCCCTTGTCGGCGCGGACCTCCGAGACCTGGCCCTCGTTGCCGAAGTCCCGGCCCAGGATGTAGGCGTCGAGCTCGTGGTCTTTGACGGCCTTGCAGGTCCCGTACACGCCCCAGAAGTTCTGGTCCCGCCGGGCGCTTGAAGCCTCTTTGACGTTCGTGAAGAAGGCGTCCACCGTGGCGGAGGGCAGGCGCCCGCGCAGCAGCAGGCCGTCCCAGGCCCGGCTCACGACCGACCAGTCGAGCGGGCTGATGAGGCGCTGGTCGCCGTACTTGAGCTCCATGCGCCCCACGGTGAGGTCCACGGGCTTGCCGAAGAGGTCCGCCACCGTCAGATAGCCCTGGTGGAGGTCGGTGAGGTTCTCGTTGGCGACGACGGAGGCTTCCTGCCCGGCGACGCGGGAGTCCTGCAGCTGGATGTAGGCGGTCATCCCTGCCGCGGGCTTGGCCTGCATCCACAGCCGCGTGCGCAAGGAGAGCATGTCCTTGCCGCGGCGCGTCGGGATGGAGGTGTACGCCTCGACGTTCGTGGCCTCGTACTGCGAACGCAGCTGGCCGCCGAAGGACAGCTCCTTGACCGTCGTGGTCTGCGCCGATGCGCCCGACGCGACGAAAAGCACGAACGCTGCGAGGGTCTTCATGGAGTCTCCTTAATGGGCGTGGGCATGCCCGCAGCCGCAGCTAGGCTCGGGGACGGCGGCCATGGCCTTCTCGATGTCCTCGAGCTGCCCGGGGGCCAGCATCTGGTCGATGGCGGGGTAGAGGATCTGCTCCTCCTTCATGTTGTGGTCCATGAGGACGCCACGCAACGCCTCGGCCTCCGCGTCGCTCTCCGGGTCGCCGGCGCGGACCTTCGCGTGCAGGGCGTCCAGGCGCTCGTGGATGAGGACGTGCTCCTGGCGCATCACCGCCGTGGGCCCACGGTCGACCATCCCGGTCGCGCGCTCGAAGATGGGGAAGAGGATGTCTTCCTCCCAGACGATGTGGCGCTGCAAACCGAACATGAACGCCTTGAAGTTGGTCTTCGCGGCGGGAAAATCGGTGCGCTTGAGCTTTTGGAACTCGGCGAAGTGGCCGTCCAGCCGGTCGTGGTCCTTCTCGAAGCAGTCGTGCACGCTCTTCATGGGTCGCCTCTCTGGGAATTCCGGATACGGGTATTCCGGATATCCATGTCGCTAATGCCGTTGAGATGCAACGCTCCGGCCCGAGGCTGGACCGTTGCTATACAACCGACGCCGTCCGAGGAGGACCCATGCCCGCCCTGATTCCCGTTCTGCTCTCCGTCCTGTCCCAATCCGCTACCGCCTGCGACATGGGCGCCCCCGCCATGGCCGCCGCCCCCCACGGCGCCGGCTTGGGCGCCGGTGCCCTGATGGGCGCCGTCGCCGTCCTCGGTTGGTGGCTGCTCACGCAGGCGGAGAAGGAGGCCGGGAAGGTCCTGCTCTGGTCCGGCCGCGTCGTCGGCTGGCTGCTCCTGGCCGGCGGCTTGGCGGGCTTTATGTGCGCTAGCCTCTCACACGCCGCCAAGGCCTGGAAGGCCTGCTCCTCCTGCGCTATGCACGGACCCCAGGGCGGCCCCGGCGGCCTGCCGCCCGGTCATCCGCCTCTGCAGACCCCGTGACGGAGCCCCAACCGAATCCCGGCGCGCCCCGTGTCGCGCGCGCGCTCGGACGGATGGACCTCATCCTCCTCAACATCGTCGCCGTGGTGAACATCAACGGCGTCCCCCCCACCGCGGTCTACGGCCTGGTCTCGGTGATGCTCTGGGTCTTGGCCTTCCTGACCTTCTTCGTCCCCGAGGCCTTCGCGGTGCTCGCGCTCAGCAAGAAGCATCCCGGCGAGGGCGGCATCTACCTGTGGACCCGGCGCGAGTTCGGGGAGGGCCACGGCTTCTTGGCCGGCTGGTGCTACTGGACGAACAACCTCTTCTACGTGCCGGTCCTCCTCCTCTACATGGCGGGCATCATCGCCTACGGCGGCGGGCCGGCCTCGGCGGGCCTGGTGGACTCGCGCCTCTTCGTGGGCGGGGTCGCCTTCGGCTGGCTGGTCTTCATGGCCGTCTTGAACATCCGGGGGCTGGCGCTGGGCAAATGGATCCAGAACATCGGCGGCATGAGCGCGGCGCTGAGCGGCGGGCTTGTCCTCTTGGCGGCGGGCGTCGCCTGGTGGAAGGGCTCCATCCAGCACGCGCCGCTCTTCGCGGGCGCCAGCTGGGAGATGGCCACGAGCTTCAGCGTCATGTGCAACGCCTTCATCGGCATCGAGCTGGCCTCCGCGATGGGAGACGAGATCCAGAACCCCGAGCGCGACATGAAGCCCGCCATCTTCACGGCCGGCGCGGTGAGCCTGGTCTCCTACGCCTTGGTCACCTGGGCCATCCTGGCCCTGGTCCCCATCGGCAAGATCGGCGTCATCCAGGGCATCATGCAGGCCTTGAGCGTGGGCGCCACCGACGCCGGGGTGGGCTGGCTCATCGCGCCCA
Source organism: bacterium (assembly GCA_004322435.1). GTDB lineage: Bacteria > Elusimicrobiota > Elusimicrobia > UBA1565 > UBA1565 > SCTT01. Next base: position 13,420 of record SCTT01000414.1, on the reverse strand, counting down.
TCGCCGTCGTGATGGGGGTCGCCATCGGCGGCTCGGCCAGCGCCTGGTTCGCGGGCTCCTCGCGCATCCCTTTCGCGGCCGGGCTCGACTCGGCCCTGCCCCCCGCCCTCGGGAGGGTGCATCCCGAGTGGAAGACGCCTCACGTCGCCCTCATCGTCTGCGCTTTGCTCTGCGCCCTCTTCACGGCCGTGTCCATGACCGGCTCGTCGGTGGCCGAGGCCTACCAGGTGCTCCTTAAGGCCTCGGTGGTGCTGCAGATGATCCCCTTCCTTTATATGTTCCTGGCCCTGGCCCGCCTGGACGAGGCCGGGCCCCTCCCTCGGGCCGCCGGCTGGCTGGGCCTGACGGCCTCCACGGCCACCATCGTGCTGGCCTTCATCCCCACCTCGGATGTGGCGAGCCCGCTGGTCTTCGAGGCCAAGATGGCCGTGGGCGTGCTGGCTCCCACCGCGGCCGGGGCGTTCCTCTTCTGGCGCGCCAAGCGCGCCGCCCTAGCCCCCGCGACATGAACGACATCGACCGAGACCGCATCGCCTCTTTGATGGAGCGCGAGACGGCGACCTTCCGCCGCACCCACCCGAAGTCCGCGGCCCTGTTCCGCCGCGCGCAGAAGTCCCTCTTGGGCGGCGTGCCGATGAACTGGATGACGAAGTGGCCGGGCGGCTACCCGATCTTCGTCACCGAAGCCAAGGGCGCCCTTTTCAAGGACGTCGACGGACACGATTATGTGGACCTGTGCCTAGGCGACACGGGCGCGATGACCGGACATTCCCCCGCAGCGACGGTCAAGGCGGCCTCCGCGCGCCTTCGGAAAGGCGTGACGGCCATGCTCCCCACCGAGGACGCGCTTTGGGTGGGCGAAGAGCTCAAGCGCCGCATCGGCCTGCCGGCCTGGCAGTTCGCGCTGAGCGCCACCGACGCCAACCGCTTCGCTCTCCGGCTTGCCCGGCTCGTGACGGGTCGGCGCAAGGTGCTGGTGTTCAACTACTGCTACCACGGGACCGTCGATGAGGCGTTCGTGACGCTCAAGGGCGGGAGGGCCCGGGCCCGGCGCGGCAACATCGGACCCGGGACAGACCCGGCTCTCACGAGCAAGGTGGTGGAGTTCAACGACGTGCCGGCCTTAAAGAAGGCCCTCGCCGCCAAGGACGTGGCTTGCGTGCTGGCCGAGCCCGCGATGACCAACGTCGGAATCGTAAACCCCGCGCCCGGCTTTCACAAGGCCCTGCGGCGGCTCACCCGCGAAACGGGGACGCTCCTCATCTTAGACGAGACGCACACCATCTGCGCCGGCCCCGGCGGCTGCACGAAGGCCTGGGGGTTGGACCCCGACTTCTTCGTGTTGGGCAAGCCCATCGGCGGCGGCGTCCCGGCCGCGGCCTACGGCTTCACGGCCGCGGTGGCGGCGCGCGCCGCCGAGCGCATCAAGGTCGAGGACTGCGACGTGGGCGGCATCGGCGGGACGTTGGCGGCCAACGCCCTCTCGATGGCGGCCATGCGCGCGACCCTGTCTTCCATCCTGACGCCGCCCAACTTCAAGAAGATGACCGCCATGGCCGTGCGCTTCACAGACGGGGTGGAGAAGGCCATCGCGGCCGCGGACGTGCCCTGGCACGTGTCGCGTCTGGGCTGCCGGGCGGAGTATCTCTTCCACCAGCAGGTCCCGCGGAACGGCGGCGAGGCCGCCGCGGCGGCGGACTTCCCGCTCGAGCGGCTGATGCACCTCTATGCCTTAAACCGCGGGGTGCTGCTCACGCCGTTCCACAACATGGCGCTGATGAGCCCGGCCACGACGACGGCCGACGTGGACCGCCACACGGCGGTGTTCACGCAGGCGCTGACCGAGCTTATAGCCTGAACTTCTTCGACACGGCCTTAAGCGACGCGTCGAGCGCCTCAAGGAACCGGTCGAGCTCCGGGTAGCTGATGGTGAGCGCCGGCTCGAGCCGCAGCGTGCGGGCGTTGATGTAGGTGCCGCTGATGAGGATCTGCCGCCCGAAGAGCTCCTTGGCCACCGCGTAGCCGACCTCGTGGCTCACGAACTCCATGCCGAGCATGAGGCCGCGTCCGCGCGCCACGCGCATCGCCTTCGGCCAGCGCTTGATGGCGCGCTTCAAGCCCTTAAGCAGATAAGCCCCCTTCTCGCCGGCCTGCTTGGGCAGATTCTCTTCCAAGAGCACGTTGATGGTCGCGATGGCCGCGGCGCAGCAGACCGGGTTGCCGCCGAAGGTCGTCGTGTGCAAAAACGGGTTCTCGATGTAGCGCTTCCAGGTCTTCTTGGTGCCGACCACGGCGCCGATGGGCATCACGCCTCCGCCGAGGCCCTTGCCGAGAGCCATCAGGTCGGGGTACACCCCGTCGTGCTCGCAGGCGAACATCTTGCCGGTGCGGCCCATGCCGGATTGGATTTCATCCAAGATGAGCATGGCCCCGTACTTGTCGCAGAGCTCGCGCGCCAAGGCCAGGTAGCCGGGCGGCGCCACGTTGATGCCGCCCTCGCCCTGGATGGGCTCGAGGACCACGGCGGCCACGCGGTCGCCCGAGAAGTCGGCCGACTCCATGACGGTCTTTAAGGCCGCCTTGTCGCCGAAGGGCACGTGCGACCAGTTGAGCAGCGGCAGGAAGGGCTCGCGGAACACGGCCTTGGACGTCCCGCCCAACGCGCCCAGGCTCTTGCCGTGGAAGCCCCCGATGGCGCCGATGAAGCGCCGGCGCCCGGTGGTGAGCATCGCCATCTTGAGGCAGCCCTCCACCGATTCGGTGCCGGAGTTCGTCAGGAAGGCGAACTGCAGATCGCCCGGCGTGACGGCGGCCAGGAGCCGCGCGAGATAGGTGCGCAGCGGGTCGATGAGCTCCTGGGAGTGGATGCCCTGGCGCGAGAGCTGGTCCATCACGGCCTTGAGCACCTTGGGATGCCGGTGGCCGGTCACGTAGATGCCGAAGCCCCCCAGCATGTCGAGGAACTCCTTGCCGTTGATGTCCTTGAAAGAGGCCCCGCCGTCCGACCACTCCACCGCCGTGTAGTCGGTGCTGACGGACTTGCGGTACTTGAGGAAGCCCTCGTTGACGTGCTCCTTCCAGTAGCGGATGGAGTCCTTCGTGACCTTCTTGCGCTCGGCCTCGCTCAAGGTCTTCTTGCCGATGAGCTCCAGCACTTCGGCCGACGTCCGGCGGGCTTCGTTCAGGTTTTGTCGCATTCGCAGTGACTAAAGCATCGTTATTGCCAAAGCGGATACCCCGCGGGCGACAATCGCTTGGGAAAGCTAGGCCGACCCGGCCGGCATCGTCAAGAGCGCATAGCCCTGGCCGGGCATGTTGACGATTTGGACGAGCGGTTCCCAAGCCAAGCGGCTGCGCAGGTTCGAGACGTAGACCGCGACCGTCTTGGGATTGGGGTCTTCGGGATGGTGCCGTTTGTATCCGACGCGCGGCAGACAGCCCCGGAGCTCCTCTTCGCTGACGGGCCTGGGCGAGCGCTCCAAAAGGAGCTTGAGGATCGAGAACTTTGCGGGGTCCAGGTCGGCGAGCCCTTTGGAGCCCCAGAAGACCCGGTGCCCCCGCGGGTCGAGCCGCAGGCCGCCCTTTCGGACGACGCCTCTTGTGCGCTCGGCCTGGTCTATGACGGAGTCGATGACCGTCATGACCTCCTCGCGCGCCGACTTGCCCGAACCGTCCGGCTTGATGACGACTTGGACGGCGCGGCGCTTGAGGGCGGCCAACCGGTCGTCGCCGCGGGCGGTGAAGACGACCAGGGGGATGGCCTGCGCGTCGGGCTGCCTCTTGAGCTCGTCGCAGAGGTTCAAACCGTCGACGTCCGGCAAAGTGAGGTCGAGCAAAATGCAATCGGGCAGTTCCCGGCAGGACCTCAGAAACCGCATCAGCTCCGCGCGGCAGGCGACGCGGTGGGAGGCATAGTCCGTCTGGCTGAGCCACAGGCGGACGAGGGCGGCCCAATCGTCGGTGTCCTCCACATGGAGGACGCGCGCCGGGGCCGAAGTCCAAGCCGGCCGGCGGGCGGCCTCGGCGGCGCGAAGGATCCCGTTGACCGCGTCCTTCAAGGCGTAAATGAACATCGGCTTCGTCAAGATGTCGGCCGCCCCCAACCGGTAGAGTTCCTCGCTGTCCGCACTGGCAGAATTGCCGGTCGCGACCAAGATGGGGACTTGAACCCCTGCCTCGCGCATACGCCGGAGCAGGTCTCTTCCCTGGAGACCCTGTGGGAAGCCCAAGTCGAGGATGATGAGGTCGAAGCCGCCTCCCGGGACAACCCGCAAGGCCGCCTCGACGGAAGGGGCCTCCTGGGTAATGATGGGCCGCCCGGCATATCTGGAGCCTTCGAAGGCCCGGCAGATCATGCGCCGGACGCTGGGATCGTCTTCCACAACCAGGAGCTGCACCTGGGCAGGCGCCTCCAAGTCGCATTCTCGTCGCTCTCGCGAAAGCTCGGGCATCGGGGCGGAGGGTACAATATTCCCGCCGCTTAGGCCCTGGTGCCTGTCAGGGAGCCGCCCGCTTCGTTTCGATCTCGGCTAGGGCTCCGGAAACGGCCCGCCGCGTCTCCTCGGAAGGCGCTGCCTCGAGCGCCTTCCCTAGGAACTTCTCGGCATAATCGAGGTTACCCTGCTCGATGAGCATGCGTCCGAGGCCGAGATAGGCTTCCGCCACCTGCGGCCCGGCTAGTCCCAAATCCCGAGCCGTGCGGATAGCCCGTTCAAACCCCGCGCGTGCCATGCGGTAGTCCTTCTGGAGGAGAAAGACTCGCCCTAGCAGCACGTAATATTCGATCCAACGCGGGTCGCCCTCCGGCAGCGTCACCGAGACTTCCTGCAGCTCGCGGGTCGCCTCCGCAAAATCGGACTTCCGCAGTCTATCCTCGGCCCGCCGGAAGTGCTCATCAACGGGGACGCGTGGAGCCTCTTCGGGCTTGATCTCCGTGACCAGCTCCGGCATCATCGCGTCCTCCGGCGCCCCCCAGCGCAGCCCCAGGCTCAGGCGGTGGGCGCTTCCCAACTCGCCCAGGGGGACGAAGGCGTAGTCGATGTGGAACATCCCGCTGACCCAACCGAGGCCGATGGCGATGCCGGTCCCCGCGTCGTTGCGCGAGCTGTAGCCCAGACGCAGCGGCAAGGCCCGGCCCGCCGGGGCCAGTTCCAGGCCGGCCGCGAACAACGGCGATTCGCTGCGCTCCTTCATCACATCGAAGGCGAGCATGGCGGGCACGCCCAAGGAGGCCGCCGAATAGGCCGCCCCTAGCCGGACATAGAGGGGCAGGTTCTCGCGGGCGGCCGAGAACCGCACCGTCGGCCCCATGTTCTGAACCGCGCCGCCGAAGGCTAGCCCGGGGACGGCGGGTGACTCCCACAGGGCCCCGAGGTCGGCGGCAAAACCGGACGCGGAAGCGTCGTCGACCGTCTCCCGCAGGAGCTTGACCCCGGCCCCCAGGCTCAGTCCCGGCACGGCCGGGAGCAGGCGCCCATATCCGGCCCCGACCGCCAGGTCACGGATGCCGAAAGAACCTGTCCCGTCTGGGTTGGAAACCGTGGTCCGGGGAATCTCGCCGAAGCTCAGGTGGTTCAAGTTCAAACCCCAGCCCCGGGGCGAGGCGTAGCCGACGTACTCCTGCGAGACCCCCTCGGCGTAGCGGTTCTCCATGAACGACGCCTCGTGCGCGCCGACCCGCGCTAGGCCGGCGGGATTATAAAGGAGGGCGTTGGCGTCCTTGGCTATGGCGGTGTAGGCCCCCCCCAGTCCGGCCGCCCGCGCGTCGGCATCGAGGAAGAGGAAGTTGAACGGCTCATGGCCCGCTCCGCCGGCCCAGGCGCGGGGCGGGGACAAGGCGCAGACCAGGGCCAAGGCCAGCGCGCTCCTCACCTAACGACTCCAAGCCGCTTGACGACGGCCTTCTGCCCCGGGCTGGAGATGACCGCGAAATAGCCGCCTGAGGCGACGTCGCCGCCGCGGTCGTTCTTAACGTCCCATTGCACCCGTCCGCCGGAGGCGTTCGAAGCGATTTCCCGCACCAACTGGGCGCTCACCGTGAAGACCTTGATGGTGACCTGGTCCGGGAGGTTGTCGAAGATCACTCCCGAGTTAGGGCTGCCCGGGCTGTACGGCGTCCCGTCGTCGGCCGAAGCGTTGTTCGGCTTGTAGGGGTTGGGATAGACCCGCACGGAGCGCAAGTCGGCGTGGGCCGGGACGAAGGCGCCGAAGAAGCTGAAGTGGGGCGTCGTCGCCGTGATGGTCTTGTTGACCGCGTCCAAGGTGGACGCCGATTCCTTGCGCCACTTGGCAGAGGCCGCGTCGTAGGTGTGGATAGCCAGGCTGTCGGCCCGGATGAGCGTCCCGTCGACTAATCCGTCCCCGTTCCCGTCGGCGTAGGCGAAGGTCAACGCGGCGACGTTCCCCCCCGCGAGCAAAGTCTGCCCGCCGCTTAAGGAAATCTCGGCCGCCACCCCGGCGCCGTGGACCTCGGCCCCGTCGGCGGGTACAGCGGCGGAGTTATTGACCAAGGTGACGGTCCCGGTCGAGGCCGCTAGAGCCCCCGCGGGAAGGACCAGCTTCGTGACCAGCGCCGTGCCCGCCTCAGCAGCCTGGACCGTGTTTGCCACGCTGTTGTAGATCCGCTGCTCCTTCTGGATGCGCCCCCCCGCGATGGAAAACTCGCGCAGGTCGAAGTCCGCCGGATCCACGCGGATGGTGACGCTGGCCGGAGCCCCATCGGGAGTCCCCGCCGAATCGACGGCGACCGCGCGGAGGTCATGGTCCGAGGAGGGCAACCCTGTGACGCTCCAATGGACGTAATACGGCGCCGCCGAGTCCGGGTTGGCGTGAGTCGTCATCGGGACGACGTCGGACCAGACGGCGGCGCTCGACGCCTTGTACTGGAAGCGGACCTCGCGGACCGAGGCGGCCGAACCTGAGACTAGCTCGGCCAGGACGGTGACACGGTCGCCCGCTATTTTGAGCCCGCCCGCCGGGGCGCGGATGGCGGCCCGCACCCCGGTGAGGCTGGCCAGGGCCGCGGCCGCGGCCGAGACCGAGGTGTTGCGCTCCTCCTGTCCGAGGTTGTCCTGGGCGCGCAGACCGAACTTGTAAATGACGCCGTCCGTGAGCGGGGCGGACAGGAAGGTCGTCGCCGACGCCGCGAAGGTCGACAAGGCGGCGGAATAGTTGATGGTCCCGGTCCCCGAGTCGAAATACAGGTTGTAGCGGACGACCGAGGTCGAGGGCGATGGCGCCCACTCGAGGCGGATGCGCAGGCCGCCGGCCGAGGCGGCCGACAGGCCCAGAGGCGGCAGAGGAGGAGTGCCGTATACGAAGGTGCTGACGGTGGCCGCGAAAGCAGTGACGACCGCCCCGCCGTTCTGTGCCCGGACCCGGAAGTAATACGTCGAAGGGCCCGTAAGGCCGGTGACCACATGGGACGCGCTCACCACCGACCCGGCTGCGGAGAAGGAAACGTTGTCCGTGGAAGACTGGACCGCAAAAACGGTGCCGGCTGGGTTGGTATTCGCGCTCCAAGTGAGGGCCGCGCTGGAGGCGAAGACCCCGGTGACGGCCGTCGTAGTCGGAGGTGCGGCCAGAGAGAAGGTCGTCGCCGCCGGACTCAAAGCGCCGAGGCCTGATCCGTTGCGCGCGGCGACGACGACGCCATAGGCTACGTTGGTGGAGAGATTCGCATCGACGAAGACGGTCCCGGTGGAATTGGCCAGAAGGACGCCGTTCGAGGCTCGGAAGACGTCGTAAGACGTGACGGCCGGACCGGCGCTCGCCGACCAAGACCAACTGATGGAGGAAACTCCCAGCCCGTTCCCGACCAGCGCCGAGACTGTCCCGGGCAAGGTCTGGGTGGCGATGATTTGCGTAAACCCGGTAAAGAGACCGTCGCCGTTGGAGGCCCGGACGCGGAACGAGTAGGTCGTACCGACGGTCAACCCGGCCGCCGAGGCGGTGGACACCGTCGTGTTGGATGAAATCGGGACCGGCGTGGAGAAGTTCAGGGCGAAGTTGTCGCTCGAAGCCGAGACCTCGTAGCGCGTGAAGCCGGCCGGATTGCTTTGGGTGCTCCAACCCAGAACGACCGCGCTGGTGGAGACGCCGCTGACCGTGGGGTTGGCAGGGGCTTCGGCGGCGGTGTAGACGGTGGCCGGAGGGCTCAACCCCGCCGACGCCGTGGCCGTAAACGGCTGCACGCGCAGGGCGGAGGTCGCGTCGGTCGCCAGGCCCATGTCGATGAAGAACGGAGCCGTCGTCACCGTCACCAAGGCCCCGGAAGCCGGGCGCGTCAGGCGGTAGGAGGCGGCCGGGCCGGCGTTCGCCCAGGTCCAGGAGACGGAGGAGATGCCTAGGGGGCTGCCGGCGGGGGCGGCCACGGCGGATGGCGCGGTCGGGGTCGTCACCACGGCGCTAAAGAGGGTCGGGATGCCGACGGAGTTGCGGGCGCGCACTCGCAGGTAGTAGGTCGTGGCCGGAGTCAAGTTGGTCAGTCCCGTCGTCGTCGCCGTCAGGCCTGCCGTGAACGCGACCGGGGTGGAGAAGTTCGTCTGGAAGTTGTCCGTGGAAAGCGAGAGTTCGTAGCGGGTGGTCCCGGGGTTGGCGCCTCCCGACCAGGAGAGCGTCAGGCTGGAGAGGAAGACTGCGGACGCCTGCGCCCCGGAAGGCGCCTGGGCCAACGTGACGGTGCTCACCTCGCTCGAGTAGGTGGAGAACAGGTCGTCTGGAGGAAGGACCCGCGCCCGCAGCCGGGCGAAGTAGGTCGTATTCGGAATCAGCCCGGATATCGCGGTCGATTGCACCCCCCCCGTCCCGGGCTTGTCGGCCGTGGCGACCGAAGCCCCGGTGTTCGTGGGCCCCGCGGCGGTCCCTGACGAGATGACGAAGGTGTCTTCGTTGGGAGAGGCGTCCGTCCACTGCAAAGTGAGCTGCGTCGAACTGTCCGGGGTCAGAGTGACGGCCGTAGGGGGTGGGGGCTCGAATTCATAGGAGACGGTGATTGTCGAGACCGTCGCCGTGTTCGCGGTGTTCGAGGAGCCCAGAACGAGGCGGTATTGGAACCAGCGGTCGTTGGTGCCGTCCCGGTGCGAAGAGTTGATGGTGTCCGAGCCTCCGGGGCTTGAGTAGAAGTCGCCTGTTCCGGTGGGCCCAAGGAAGGAGGTCCAGGTCGCCGGGAAGCCGGCGCCGGTGTCGGAGGCGGTGCGGATTTGGAATTGGGCGGTGGTCCCGGCGGGGAAGGCGCCCTGCCAGAGGATTTTCTTGAGGCGCGAGGAGTTGTAGCCGGTGTCGAAGGCGGTGGAGATCAGAGTCGCGCTGGCGGGGGTTTGGGAGTAGGAGAGGGTGAGGTCTGAAATGACCGCCGAGGTGGAAAGGACCGTGGCCGTGAAGGTCGCTGAATATTGAACGTAGCGCGCGGGGCCGGATGCGGCGACAGAGGCGCCGTTTGTAGTCGGGGTTAACTGCCCGGAATTGGACCAACTCCCCCCCGGAGTAGGCGTGTCGCCGGCGCGAAACGAGACACCCAACGTCGTCCCCGCCGGGACCGCCGAACTCCAGGAGACGGCACCCAAGTTCGAGAGGTTTCCCGTGTCGAAGACACCGGAGACATAGGTGCCGGAAGTGACTGCGATGTACTCGTAAATCTTGTCGTAACCCGACGCGGGGCCGCTCGATCCGCCGAAGAGGTACACACGGGCGGTTTCCGGGGAATAGGCGGCCCCCATGCCGGCGCGCGCCGTGGGCATGGAGACCGGGCGGACAGTGAGCGCATCCCCCCCTGGATCGTACTCCAGGACATCGGCGTAGGCCTGGTTGTGGTCGGTGCCGCCGAAGATGAGGATTTTCCCGGTGGGAGGGAAATAGACCGCGGAAAGCGAGCGACGAGGAGTGGGAAGGCGTGCGAGCTTTACGACGACCGTGGACCCGATGGGGTCGAACTCGAGAATTTGGTCATGATGAATGCGGAATTGGTCGATTCCGCCAAAGATGTAGATCTTTCCGTTGGGGGGATAGTACACTGCGGCGGTAGCCGCAAGGCTTGAAGGCATCACGGCGGCGATGGTGATGGTGGTCTTGGAAACTGCCTCGTAACTAATGATTGTGTGGTACGGTGGACTCGCCCCTGGAAGTTGCTCCTCTCGCTCGCCCAGCCAATAAATCAGGCCATTCGGCGGGAAGTAAACTGCGGGGAATACTGAACCGAAGAGGGCGCCTCCCAGCTCCTCATTCTCCGACACATTCGACGTCGGATTGAAGCGCAGGGTAGTATCTGTTCCGCTAATATAGTCCGATTCCGGAGCCCCCCCGCCGAACCCCACGAAAAATCTATCAAGCGTGGGATGATAGGCCAAAGCTGGCCACATTACTGGGAAGGGCAAGCCTATAGGCGGCGTATTGAGGTGGGTTGTCGGACCGAGAAGGGCGCCGGTAGTCGGAAGATACTTGAAGACGGCACTGCTGATGCCGACGCCTGGAATCTCCCCGCCAAATAGATAGATGTCTCCAGTGGGCGGATAGTACCCCGCCCCGATACCGCCACGAGGTTGGGGTAGCGTGACGGGCCTTACAGTGACGGTTTCCTGCACCACCATGCTTAGGACAGCCGGCGAACCCAGGCCGATTACCGTCGTCGAGCTAAAGGCGCTGCCCGCCCTCTTAAAACCAGAGTCACCCCCACTCTCGTCCGTCTGAAGCCAGCTGCGGGCCTGCCCCGCTACCGCAACTACGCCCGTGCTCTGGGCGAAGGCGTTACCGTCCTGGGAGTCGTAGCCCGTCCAACCGCCGACCTGGCTGGTCGTGGACCCGGACACAGCCGCTCCCTGCCAGCCGATTTGGACGAAGTCGGCGGCCTGCGCACGCGATACGAATGCGGCCAGCAACGGGGCGGCAATCAACCACCCCTTGCGTTTTCGACGCAGGGGCATTCCCCTGAGTGTAAAGGGCAGGTAAGGGGGTCGCAAGGCCCGCGCCGCTGCGATTAATTTCAATTTTATTGACAACCAGAGCTTCGCGCGCAACCCTGGTTGCGCATGGAACGCCGAGCCTGTGCCAGAGTACTTTTGTGGCGAGAGCTGGCGCTGTTGCCGTTTCTTGCTTGCGTTGCCGTCGGCCCGGCCTCCTCGGAAGGGCACCACGACAACCCGCGAAAGAACTGCCGCATCGACGCGGACGTCGCGCTACCGCGGGGGACCCGGAGGTCGGTCAAGGCGCGCCCTTCCTCTGTAAGCTGGCATCTATCGGGGAGCGGTAAGACCATCTCCGTGCGCGACGGGGCTCTGACCCGTCTCGACCCCGCGACCGGAGCCGAGATTGAAATACAGGCCGGGCTCGCGACGGATGGCCAACTCGAGGCCGGCGCTGGACCGACCGAGCTCTACCTCCTCACGGCGCCCGCTCTGAATGCCGAAGGACCAGGGAAAATCGAACTGACGGCCTATTCAACGGGAGCCTATGGCCGACGTTGGAGCGTGGAGCCGTTCCCTGGGGCGGCCCTGCCGATGCTGGCGGGACCGGTTGCCTCCGTGGACCTGGTGTTCGTCGGTGTAGGGGACAAAGTCGCCGCTTTGTCGCCTACAAACGGAAGGGCCGTCTGGTCCCGCACTTTGACGGCCTGGGTGGGGTGCTGTCCCGCCATCGATGCGGGCGTCGTCGTGTTGCCGACCACGCACGGCTTGCGGGCCCTGGCCGCCGATGACGGCCGGGAGTTCTGGGTTCGCCCGATGGACCCCGGCGAGTTCAACCCGATGCGCAGTCCCACGGTTGATGCCGGCCGGGTTTACTTTGCCTTCGATGAGCGCAGCATCTCCGCCCTCGACCTACGTTCCGGCCAAGTGCTTTGGACCAGCCCGGCGCTCCCGTCGCCGGTGGATCACCGTCATCCCCTCATCGTAGACCCGTCGGGGGTCTTGGTCCCTCTCCACGGCGGCTTGGCCAGGGTTTCGGCGTCCGGCGTCCTCCTATGGTCGAAGTCCTACGAGTTCTTGAAGATGCGGACGGTGAAGCCGACCTTCTTGGCGGCGCGCAATGCTGTTCTCCTCGGAGGCTCGGACGGGCTTTACGCGGCCTCGCTTGACAGCGGTGAAGTCGCCTGGAGCCTTTCCGGTTTGGGGCAGGTGGTCGACATAGAGGAGTTCGGCAAGGACTTGGTCGTGACGAATTCAGGGGGAGAGGCTTTCGTCCTTCCACCCTAAAAGCTGATCACTATGCTCCCTAAATCCTTTCCGAAAATTTGGCTGACTTTGAGTAGTCTGATGTTGGTTTCCTCTCATGTTGTGTTCGCCGCTCAGGACCCCCGGGTTTTTATCCCCGATTTTGATCACAACATGATTCGGACGGTGAACTTGGTCAATCCCGGCTTCGGGGCAATCACTCTTGGGATTACCGCCCCATGGGCGCGAGGGATGGTCGCCACCCCCAATGGGAAATACTCCTTCGTGGCGAACGGGTTGGGGTCGACGGTGATTTCACGAATCCCCAACAATGATAACAACCCAATGCCCACCCAAATCACCCTCGGCTTCGCGCCCTACGACATGGAGGTGTCGGCCGACAGCAAGCTCCTTTTCATTGGCGCGAACCAACGCCTCATCGTTGTCGATGTCGAGACCCTGGCCATGCGCCTCTTTTCTCTGGGCAGCATCCCTGGAATCCCTGATGCCAATGGTCAGCCTCAGGGCACCCTCATCTTCAACGTGACCAATTCCGCCATCGGCATCGCGCCGGACATGTCCAGCCTTTACGTCCACGCACAGAACATCGCTGCACCGAACACCAACGTGGTCATCGTGTTCAAGGATGTCGCGCAGTTCATGGACGGGACCAGGAACATCAACAGCTACTGGCGAGCCACGTTGCCGTCTTCGTTCGCGAACCCCCCGCACCTGCTGTTCGCTCGGGACGGCCAAAGGGCCTTCGTCGGCGCCTCGAACGGCGCCTACGTCATAGACGCCGTCAACCGCGCGGTCATCGCAGGCTCCAATGTCACGTTTCCGACGCCTATCTTGGACCTCCAAATCATGCCGAATGGGAACTACGTTTACGCCGGGGCCTACGAAAGCGCCAAGGTCTTCAAGCTGCACAGTCAGACCCTGGCCCTCATGGGGACCATCCCGCTCTACAACGCGGCGGCAGGTGAGTGGGACTATTATTACCGAATCCGCGGCGTGGCCTTCCGGGCCGACAACTCGAAGTTGTTCGCCTCCGTGGAGACGCGCAGCGGCAGCTTCAGCCCCAACTCCTTCGTGCGCACTGTCAACCTCCCGGACGGGGGTGGTTTGCAGTCAATTGATGCCTTCGCTTCCGGATTGATCGGGCGCGGAGAGGTCGTCGAGGCCCTCGCGGGGCCCGACGTCACGCCACCCCAATTCTCCAATCCCCTCGTCGCCCTGGGGAACGTCGGGATTTTCAGCGATCCCACGAACGCCGTCTA
>SCTT01000413.1 GCA_004322435.1 bacterium | reverse complement strand
CTCTCGGTCGACGACTTCAGCCTCGACAACCCGTTCTCGTGCCGCTTGAAGCTCGCCGGCGACGGCCGCTTCGGCGGGGCCACCCATGCGTTCAAGCTCGAGTCGGACCTCGAGGTGATGCTGGCCGCCTTCCAAGACGACGAGCGCACCGCCCTCTCTGTCCGGCGCCTCAAGGGGGCCTTGGACGGCCACCCGTTCGAGGCCTCGGGCAAGCTGCGGAACATCGCGCTCCCCGACTTCGACCTCAAGGCCTCGCTTCCGCCGCTGACCTCCGCCGACCTGCGGCGGCTCGGCGCGGCGGCTCCGGAGGGCGCGGCCCTGCCGGCCACGACCTGGGAGCTGGCGGTCAAGACGACGCCGGTGTCCGCCTCGACGAAGACCCCGGGGGCGTTCTTCCTCGAGCGGCTCTCGGCCGCCGGCGGTCCCTGGCGGCTGGAGGCCACGGGGCGCCTCAACGCGGCGGACGGGGCGCTGACGGGCACGCTCAAGACCCGGTCGGTCCCGCTCGAGCGCGCCGCCGAGCTCTACGCCCCCTGGGGCGAGCACGCGCTGGCCGGCACGCTCGACGCGACCGTCACGCTCGGCGGGACCGCGGCCGCGCCGAAGGTCGCGCAATGGGCGGCGGACCTGCGCGGCTTCTCGATGACCTTCTGGAACGGCAAAAAGTTCACCGACACCGACCTGACGCTGCGCGGCGGTCCGGCGAAGGGGGACCTCGCCATCCGGGCGACCAAGGGCAGCTACGTGGCCTATTCGAACGCGCTCTCGAACCTCGATGCCGAGGTGCGCCTGTCGAGCGGAGACCTCGCCGTCCCGAGGCTGGGCCTGACGTGGAACGGCTCCCGCATCAACCTCAAGGCCTGCGTGCGCAACCTCAAGACCTGGGACCGCGTGGCGGTGGACGCGGAGGTGGACCACCTGCGCGTCGACGAGACGTACCGCGCGGTGGAGAACCTCATCGCGCAGCGCCTGGCCGAGCTCGGGAAGACCTCCGACAAGAACCGCCCCTGGGCGCAGACCTTCCGGTTCGCCATTCCCGACCGGTTCCCGGACATGGTCGGGCGCCTGCGCGTCAACGACGTCCACAGCCCCAACTTCGACTCGCAGAACCTGGACCTCGTCTGGGGCCTCAAGGGCATCGCGCGCGAGCTCAAGACCGTCTCCGGCCACTTCCAGATGGGCTTCGGGCCGGGGAACCTGAAGAACCTCACCGAGCTCCAGAGATCCCACCCGCTCGTGAACGCCCTGCTGATCCCCTACATCGAGATGCACAAGATCGTGCAGAAGAGCCGCGCCTCCTTCGAGACCGCCATCCCGACGGGCCTCGACTTCACGCGCATGTTCGGCGACTTCACCGCGGTGGGGGACGGCCAGGTCGGCATCAACTTCATCCATTTCGACTCCCGCCCGTTCCAGGCGTTCGCGGCCGGCCGGGCCGACTTCCCCAAAGACGGCGTCGACCTGAACGTCCTGCTGCGCATGACCAAGCCCACCGAGAACCTCCCGTTCAGCATGGTGGACAAGGCCGGGCGCCCGGCCTTCGACGTCTCGCTCGTCAAGGATTTGAACAAGCCCGAGGTCGTCTTCAACATGAGGAAGCTCGAGGCGGATGCGATCGAGGTGGGGTTGGCCGAGGGCCTCAAGCACGTGCAGCCGCTGCCCGACGTCGCCGAGGCCGTGTCGTGCAGGAGGGGCGGATGACTCGAATGAACAAGCTGGACGTCCTAGGCATCCTTCAGGAGCACGGGGCCATCCTCGACGGGCACTATGTGATGCCCTCGGGGCTGCACACCGAGCGCTTCGTGGAGACCGCGCTCGTGCTGCAGTATCCGCACCTCGCGCAGAAGCTCGCGAAGGCGTTGAGCGACCGCTTCCTCGGGGACGTGGACGTCGTGGTCTCTCCCGCGATGGGCGGCGTGGTGCTCGGCCAGGAGGTCGCCCGCGTGCGCAAGTGCCGCGCGATCTTCTTCGAGCGCCGCGGCGACGCGATGGGCCTGCGCCGCAGCTTCCGGCTCGAGGCCGGCGAGCGCGCGCTCATCGTCGAAGACGTCTTGATGGCCGGGCGCACGACGGCCGAGGTGCTCTCGCTGTTGTCCGCCTACCGCGTAAAGACCGTCGGCGTCGGCGCGCTGCTCGACCGCTCCACGGCCCCCCTGCCGCTGGCGGTGCCCGTGCGCACGCTCGTCAGCATGCCCATCCGGGTCTTCCCCGCCGACGCCTGCGAGCTCTGCCGGCGCGGCATCCCCACGACCGGCCCGGGCGACGGCGCCCCGCCGGCCGGAGCCTGATGCGGCGCACGAGAGGGCTCAAGCTCCTCTGCCTGGGGCAATGCCTCCAGCTGGCGGGCCTGTCCCTCTCGATGCCGTATATGGCCCTCTACCTCAACCGCGAGCGCGGGCTGGGGATGGGGACCGTGGGCCTGTTCCTCGCCCTGACCATGCTGGCCACCGCCTTCGGGCAAGCGGCCGGCGGCGCGCTCTCCGACCGGGCCGGACGCCGGCCGGTGATGGTGGGTTCGCTCGTCGGGCGCGCGGTGCTGACGTTTCTCCTCGCCGCGGCCGTCCACGGCCATTGGTCGGTCCCGGCGGTCGTGGCCTCCCACATGGCGGGGGCCTTCGCCGGCAACCTGTACTTCCCGGCGGCCCACGCGTGGATCGCCGAGCGCTGGGGGCGCCACGAGCGCCTCGAGGCCTTCGGCTGGCTGCGCGTCGCGGCGAACCTCGGCTGGGCCATCGGCCCGGCGGTGGGGGGCTTCTTCATGGCGGCCTCCTACGGCGCGATGTTCGCGGCCTCCGCGGCGGTGTGCCTGCTGACCGCGCTCTTCGTTCGGACCGCGATGGAGGCCGACGCGCCGGTCCCGCACCCCTGCGTGCCGATGGGGGCCTGCGGGCCCTCGAAGGGCGCCTGGCACGGCGGGACCCAGGGGCTCGAGCTCGTCTTGGGCGCCTTCTCGGGCCCCCTCGACCGCCGCTTCGTGCGCTTCTGCGGCTGGACGGTGCTGATGGGCACCGTGATGTCCCAGCTGGTGGCGCCGCTCTCGGTCTACGCCGTCACCTACGCGGCCGTCCCGGCCGACAAGGTCGGCTGGCTGTTCACCATCAATGGCGGCCTCGTCGTCCTCCTCCAGCCTTTCGTCAACAGGCTGGGGCGAACGATGCGGATATCCCAGGTCATGACCGTCGGCGGCCTCTTCTACGCCGCCGGCTACGCGCTGGTCGGGACGGCGGCAGGCTTCGGCGGCCTGGCCCTGGCGATGGCGGTCATCACGCTCGGGGAGACCTTCGTGTCGCCGGGCAACAGCACCCTTTCGGCCAACCTCGCCGCGCCGGGCGAGGCCGGCCGCTACACGGGGCTCAACGGCTTCTCGCACCAGATCGGCTCGGCCCTGGGCCCCCTCTTGGGCGGCGTGATGCTCGAGCGCCTGGCGCCCAGCCACCCCGCGCTGCCCTGGCTGGCCGTCGCCGGCTTGGCGTTGGCCGGGGCGACGGGCTACCGCGCCCTCGGGCGGCGGCTGACGGACGAAGAGGACGGTTTTCATCGGGCGGCGTTGGAAGCGGAGCCCGTCGCGGAGGCGGCATGATCGAACGGTATTCTCGGCCGGAGATGACGGCGGTCTGGGACGCGGAGCGCCGCATCCGCCTGATGCTCGAGGTGGAACTGGCCTGGCTCGAGGTCCTCGCCGGACCCAAGCGCATCCCGCGCCGCGAGCTCGACGTCCTGCGCGGGGTCATCCGCGGCGGGCCTCTCGCGCAGAAGGTCAAGGCGGTCGAAGAGACCACCGGGCACGACGTCGTCGCGATGCTCAAGGTCGTCAGCGCCGCGGTCAAGCGCAAGGCCCCGCGGCTCGACCAGTACCTGCACTACGGGCTCACCTCCTCGGACGTCCTGGACACGGCTCTGGCCCTGCAGCTGCGCGAGACGGCGGACCTGCTCCTGGCCGCCTGGGAGCCGGTCCTTAAAGGCGTGCGCGCCCTAGCCCGCAAGCACAAGGGCACATGGATGGTGGGCCGCACGCACGGCATCCACGCCGAGCCCATGCCCTTCGGCCTCAAGCTCGCCGGCTGGCACGCCGAGGGCCTGCGCTGCGTCGAGCGCCTTAAGCGCGTCAAGGCGGTTGTCTCCTACGGGAAGCTCTCCGGGGCGGTCGGCTCCTACGCCCACCTGCCGCCGTCGGTGGAGGCGGCCGTGCTGCGCAAGCTGGGCCTCAAGCCCGAGACCGTCGCGACCCAGGTGGTGCCGCGCGACCGTCACGCCGAGTTCCTGCAGGCGCTGGCGCTCTCCGCCGCGGCGCTCGAGCGCTGGGCCCTCGAGGTGCGCCACATGCAGCGCACCGAGGTGCTCGAAGCCGAGGAGCCCTTCGGCAAGGGGCAGAAGGGGTCCTCCGCGATGCCGCACAAGAAGAACCCCATCCTCTGCGAGAACCTCTGCGGGCTCTCGCGCCTGGTGCGGGCGCACGCCGGCGCGGCCTACGAGAACGTGGCGCTCTGGCACGAGCGCGACATCAGCCACTCCTCGGTGGAGCGCGTGTCGCTGCCCGACGCCTCCATTTTGGTCCACTTCATGCTGACGCGCTTTAAGCGGGTCGCCGAGGGCCTCGTGGTCTACCCGGAGAACATGCGCCGGAACCTCGAGCGCTCGAACGGCCTCGTGTTCAGCCAGGGCGTGCTGCTCGCCCTCATCGACAAGGGCCTGGGGCGGCACGACGCCTACGACATCGTCCAGCGCGCGGCGATGGAGACCTGGCGCACGAAGACCCCGCTCCACCTGACGTTGGCCGCCGACCCGGCCCTGCGGGCGAGGCTCTCGGAGAGGGAGCTCGCCGCCTGCTTCGACCTGGCCAAGTACGGCCGCGCCGCCGGCGCCGTGATGCGGCGCGCCGGCACGGAGAAAAGATGACCACCCAGACTTCGGACCTCGTCCAGCTGACGCTCAAGCCCGGCGAGGAGGACCGCCTGAACCGCGGGCACCAGTGGGTGTTCTCAAACGAGCTCGCCGCGGTGCCGAAGACCGTGCCGCCCGGGTCCTTGGCCGTGCTCACCTCCTCGCGCGGCAAGGTGATGGGCCTCGGGTTCTTCAACCCGAACAGCCTCATCGCCTGGCGCCTGCTCGCGCGGGAGCCGCGCGCGGTGGACCGGGACTTCTTCAAGGCGCGCCTCGAGGCCGCCCTGGCGCGCCGCAAGCGCTGGCTGGGCGAGGCTCGCTCGTTCCGGCTGTGCTTCGGCGAGTCGGACGGCCTGCCCGGCCTCGTCGTGGACAAGTACGAGGACTGCTTGGTGCTCGAGGTCCTCTCGGCGGGCATCGAGGCGCGCTTAGACGACGTCGTCGCCGCCCTGGACGCTTTGCTCAAGCCTCAGGCCGTCTACGTCCGGAACGAACACCCGGCGCGCGCGCTCGAGGGCCTCTCCGGCAAGAGCCGGACCTTGCTCGGGACCTTGCCGGACACCGTGGTCATCGAGGAAGACGGGCTCAAGTTCGTCGTGGGCCTGGGCACCGGCCAGAAGACGGGCTACTACTTCGACCAGCGCGACAACCGCCGCGTCGTCGCGGGGCTGGCCAAGGGCCGCAACGTCCTGGACCTCTACTGCTACACCGGCTCCTTCGCCCTCTACTGCGCGCGGGCCGGGGCGCTGCGCGTCGTCGCGGTGGACAGCTCGGGGCCGGCGCTCGAGCTCGCGCGGGAGAGCGCCAAGCTCAACGGCTTGGACGGCAAGGTCCTCTTCGAGGAGGGCGACGCCGAGGGCATCTTGGACGAGTTCGGCACCGCGCGGCGCCAGCTGATGCCGGACATGGTGCTCTTGGACCCGCCCAGCCTGGTGCCCTCCCGCAAGCATCTGCCTCAGGCGCTCAAGGCCTATGCGCGTCTCAACGCCAACGCCTTCCGCCTGCTTTTGGGCGAGGGCGTCGTCGTCTCGAGCACCTGCTCCCACCATGTCAGCCGGGAGGCCTTCCTCGACGTCCTGCGCGATGCGGCGGCGCGGTCCCAGAAGACGGCGCGCCTCATGGAGCTGCGCGGGGCGGCGAAGGACCACCCGGTCCTGCTGACGATGCCCGAGACCGAGTACCTGCACTGCGCGGTGGTGGAAATCGGCTAGTGGAAGAAGAGACGACGGAAGGCCCCCAGGCTTGGGAGGCCCAGACGCCGGAGATCGCGGCCCTGGTGCGCTTCGCCGAACGCGAGAACGCCGCGCGCCAGCTCGGCCGCGAGGCGTTCTACGACCTCCCGGTCGAGGAGCGCGTGAAGTCCGGCCTCGCTTTGGCGGGCGCGGTCTGCGCCTCGGTCGAGAAGGACGGCAATGCCCAAGTGGCGGTCTTCCACGTCAAAAAGAACGACTCGCGCTTCAGACCCGGGACGCGCGTACGGGTGAGCCGCGGGGACCCGCGCCGCGCCGCGGCCCACCTCGAGCTCACCGACGACCGGTTCGTGGACGGGCACTACGAGCTCCGGCTCGTCGGCGTCATCGAGAGCCCGGCGGCCCTCGAAGGGCCGGACCCCTGGGTGCTCGACGAGGACGTCTTCGACCTGTTGGAGACCGAGATCGCCCTCTTGCGCAAGGCCGAGGAGGACGGACGGGCCTCCTGGCTGGGCGGGGGGGAGCCGTGCCGCCTGGCCCCCGAAGCCCCGCCCTCGCCTTATTCCGAGGGCCTGACCGGGAGCTCTCTAGAGGCTTTCGAGAACTGCCTGCGCGCCAAGAACTGGTACGCGGTGCAGGGGCCGCCCGGCTCCGGCAAGACGCACCTGCTGGCCCGCCTGGCCCTCCATCTCGCCCTCGAGCGGGACCTGCGCGTGCTCGTCACGGCCGTCTCACACGCCGCCATCCACCAGGCCCTGGGCGAGGTGGCCGCCGTCGGGCGGCGCCTCGCGGCCAAGAACCCCCGCGCCGCCGACCTGTTGGCCGACGGGGTCCAAAAAATCGGGATGTCCCGCGGGGCCAACGAGGGCCTGCCGGACGGCGTGCGGCCGGTGTTCCGCGCCAATCCCAAGAAGCGCCCGCTCATCGCCGGCGCCACCATCTACGCCGCGGCGCGTCAGGCGACCGCGGCGTCGGCGTTCCCGTTCGACGCCGTCCTCTTCGACGAGGCCGGCCAGGCCACGCTGACGCTGGCGACCGCGGCGCGGGTCCTGGCCCCGCTGACCCTCTACATCGGCGACGACATGCAGCTGCCCCCGGTGGTGGAGCTGCCGCCCGACGACGAGGGCGACGCGGGGCGGGAATCGGCCCTGCAGTTCTCCCGCCGGGTCTACGAGGACCCCTTCCTGCTGCGCGAGACGCGGCGCCTGAACGCCGACCTCTGCGCCGCGGTCAGCTCCTGCTTCTACGACGACGCGCTCACGCCGACGGCCGAGGCTGCGGGGCGCCGGCTGGTGCTCGGGGCGGTCCCGACGGAGCCCTTCGCCGCGATCCTCGACCCCGCGCACGCGCTCGTCTTCGTCGACGTGCCGCACGAGGGCCACAAGTCGCTCTGCGAGCCGGAGGCGCGCTGGGCCGCCGCCATCGCCGCCGAGGCGGCCCGCTGCGGCGTTCCCCGTGAGGATTTGGGAATCATCTCGCCCTTCCGCTCCCAGTGCAACCGCATCCGCCACCTCCTCGGGCCCCGCCGCGGCCTCTCGGCCGCCACCGTCGAGCGCTACCAGGGCCAGGAGCGTGAGGTCATCGTGGTCTCGATGACGAGCTCGGAGCCCCGCTACGTCGCGCGCCTGGCCCCCTTCCTCTTCGACCCGCGGCGGGTGAACGTAGCGGTCAGCCGCGCTCGGACCAAGGCCATCGTGCTGGGTTCGCGGAAGGCGCTCTTGGCCGCCGCCGGCGCGGCCGACGAGGACGCGCCGGATTCGGACGCCGCGCGCGGGCTGGCCGTGTTCCGCCGGCTGGTCCTGCAGGCCCACGCGGTCAGCGTCCCCCTGACGCCGCCGGCGCCCGGGGCCGCCGCCGTCGTCGCGCCAGACGGGGTCCCCGGGCCCGGAGAGGTCGTGAGATCGGAAGAGC
>SCTT01000412.1 GCA_004322435.1 bacterium | reverse complement strand
GCCCCGTCCCCGACCCAGGCTCCGCCCTGGCCGTCACCTTGGTCGTCGACGAGGCCTTAAGCGACGCCGAGCTCAAGGCCGCGACCGACGCCGTCGCGCGCGCGCTGGGGCTGGCCTCGGAGCGCGGCGACACCCTGCGCGCCTCGCGGGCGCCCCTGGCGCCGACCTGGGCCAAGGCTTTGGCCGAGCCCGGCGTGCGCTCGGGCGCCGCGGCGGGGGGGACCGCGGGGGCGCTCGCGCTGGCGGGCCTGCTCCTCGTCGCGCTCGCCGTGAAAACGCGTCCCCTCACCCTACCCTCTCCCGCGAGCGGGAGAGGGGAAGAAGCGCCGCCCAAGGCCTTCGACCCCGGCCCTTCCGCGCCGGCCGCCCCTTCCCCGGCGCCCGCCGCCGTCCCCGTCCTGCCGCCGCTCGGCGCGGGCGGCGCCGCCGCCGCCGCCGAGCTCCTGCGCGACGGCCCCGCGGCCGCCGCCGAGTGGCTCTTGCGCCGCGCGACCCCCGAGGAGGCCGCCGCCGTCTACGCGCGCCTCCCGCGCCAGGTCCGGCTCGACGCCGCGCGCCTCTTGGCCGACGCCGGCCCCGCCGGAGACCCGCCGGCCGACTCCGCCGACCTCGTCATGCGCGCGGCGCGGCGCGTGTCCGGCCTCGAACGCCTCGAGGACGTGGTGCTGCGCCTGGGCGCCGAGGTCCGCGACGAGGCCTGCGCGCATCTGCGCCTCGCCTCGCCCGCGGCCGCCGGCCGCCTCAACGCGCTGCCCCTCTTCCCCGACCTCGCCGCCGCCGACGTCGACGACCTGCGCCTGTGCCTGAGCGCCTTCTCGACGGCGCGGCTCGCCGCCGCGCTGGCCGGGGAGACCCCCGGCGTGCGCATCGCCTTCCTGGACGCCTTGCCCGGCGTCGCGGCCGACCTGGTGCGCGAGCGCCTCGAGCGCGGGACGTCGGGGGGAGCCTCAGCCTGCGGGGAGATTCTCGCGCGCTGGCGCGGCCTCGAGCGCGCCGGGCGGGTTCGGCCGCTGGCCGAGGCCGTCGCGCGCGCGGAGGACGGCGCTTGAGGGCGCGAGCGGCGCTCCTGGCCGCGGCGCTGGCCGCGGCCTGCGTCCCGAAGACGGCGGCGCGCCGGCCCGAGACGCCCTCGGCGCCGCCGCCCCTCGTCTCCCGGCCCAAGGAGCATTCCCGCGTCGACGCCCGGCGGCTCGCGCTCCTCGCCCGCCTCGGAGACCCCTCGGCCTTGAGCGACCTTCTGCGTCCCGACGACCTCGACGGCCCCCTGCTCTCCGGCGTCGCCGTCGAGGCGTACGCCGAAGGCTTGGAGCTCAAGGCCGTGCTCTTCGCGCAGGCGGCGCTCGGCGCCGACCCGGGCAACGCCGCCCGCCGCAAGCTCCTGAACGTCCTGGCCTTGGACACCGGGATCCCGTTCGACCCCGACGGCGTCCTCCCGCGGGCGGCCTTGGTCCAGCACGAGCTGACGCGGGCCGAGGCCGCCTTCTTCGAGCGCCGGTTCGGCGCCGCCGCCCAATTCTGCCGCCGTGCCCTGCTCGTCGGGCCGGAGGACCCCGAGGCGTGGACGCGCCTGGGCTCCTCCTACTATGCGGTCGGCGACGAGGAGCGGGCGAAGCAGGCCTACGCCAAGGCCCGGGCCCTGCGCCCCGGCGACGAGGCGCTGGCCCGGTTCCTGGCCGAGAAGGGGTGGGCGCAATGATTTGGAAACCGCCTTCCTTTATAGTGGGGGGGCCGGCTCTTGAGAGAGGGTCGGCGGGCTATGGCCGATAACGACCAATATAAGGACTGGATCGAGGGGTTCCGCCGCGAGGTGGACGACGCCATGGCGGCGCGCATCCCCGCGACCCCGCCCGCGGCCCCCGGTCCCGGCGAACTCCCGCCTTCCCAAGCCGTGGACGCCATGAAGCGGGCGGTCGGCGAGTTCGAGGACTTCTGGCGCGCGGAGACCGCCGACCTCGGCGCCGAGCCCGAGCCCGGCTTCGATTCCGAGCAGGTCAACAAGGAGCTCGAGCTCTCGCGCCGGGAGACCCAGGCGCTGCGCGCCGAGCTCGAGCGCCTGCGCGTCGACCCCGGGGCGCCCTCCCGGCAGGCCGAGAGCGAGGAGCGCCGCGCCGCCGCCCTCGAGCGCTCCCGCCTCACGGCGCGCAACATCGAGCTCGAGGCCGACAACGAGGCGCTGCGCCGCCGCGAGGCCGATTCCTTGGAACGCCTCACCCAGTCCCGCCTCGAGGCGGCCAAGGCCAAGGACGCCTTCGAGGCGAAGGCCGCCCAATGGGAGGACGCCGTCCGCCGGCTCGAGTCCCAGGCCGAGACGCTCGCCGAAGACCGCGCCTTCCTGCGCACCGAGTTCACCCGCCAGGCCGCCCGCCTCGAGGCCGTCGAGGACGAGCTCAAGGAGTCCGTCCGCCGCGGCGAGCATCTGGCCCAGACCAACCGCGACCTCGCGGCCGTCCTCGAGAGCGAGCGCATGCGGGTGGGGGAGCTCGAACGCCGCGCAGCCGCCCTGCACGGGGAGGCCGAGGCCCTGCGCGCGCAGACCTCCGCCCTCCAGGACCGGCTCGTGCGCGCCGCCGCCCCGGAGGCCTCGGAGCAGGCCCGCGCGGGACTCGACGAGGTCCGCCGGCGCGAGGCCGACCTGACCGCCGCCTTCGAGGAACGCCAGCAGCGCCTCGAGAACCGCCTGCGCGAGGCCACCCTCTGGCTCGAGACCAAGCTCCGGGAGGCCGGCGCGTGAGGTACTGGGTCTATATCAACGGCGAGGTCCCGGGCAGCTACGAGCCCGAAGAGCTCGCCGGCATCCCCGGCTTCGGCGACGCGGCGCTCGTGTGCCCGGCC
>SCTT01000411.1 GCA_004322435.1 bacterium | reverse complement strand
TGCTCGGCCTCTCGCAGCTGGCACGCTGGCCGGAGCTCGAGTCCTGCCTGGAATCGGTCCGGGACCGCTACACCCAGGCCCTCGTCGGTCACCCGCACCTGCGCCTGCCGTCGTCCTTGGACGAGGCGCGGCCCGGTTGGTCTTACTTCAGCGTGCGGGCCGACGGCGGCCGCGCGCGCGCCCTGGCGCGACATCTGCGCGCCCGCGGCGTCGACGCCGTTGCCTGGGCTCCCCCGGCCCACCTCTTCGCGCTCTATCGGTCCAAGCGCCGGCTCCCGGTCGCCGAGGCCTATTGGAAGGACTTCGTGGACCTCCCTTTCTCCACAACGCTGACTGCGGCCGAGGCCGAACGCTGCGCCGACGCCCTGAGCTCCTTCCGAGGATAAAATGAAAAAACCCAAGAAGCCCGCCCGGAAACCCGCCGCCGCCCCGAAGAAGAAGTGGCGCAAGCCCCGCCTCGAAAAGCACGGGGTCCTCTCCATCGTCGAGGGGGATTGAAGGTCGGGCTGGCGGGCTTCGACCTCGCCGACCCCACCGACCGGGCCGTCGCCGAGAACCTCTCCGCAGCGCTGGGGCGAAAGGGGGTCGGGACCGCCGTCTTCGGGCCCGGGATCCCCGGGCCGGGGGCCCGCGAAGTCGACCTCTGGAACCTCCACCTCTTCGGACGGGACGTGCGCCCCTTCGTGGCCGCCGCCGAGCGCGGGCGGCGGCCCGTCGCGACGACCCTGCACCTCGTCCTCTCCGACTATCTGCCCTTCGCCGGCGGGCGTCGGACTCTGACGCGGCTCTCGCGCCTGGGGCCCTTGGCCGCCGTCAGCGAAGCCCAGCGCCGCGAGGCCGTGGAACTCGTCCCGGCTCTGCGCGGGCGCCTACGTCTGGTGCGGCCGGGCCCTTCCTTGCCGGCCTTGCCGAGGCGGCCCCCCGGCCCCGTCCCCACCCTCCTCTGCGCCGCGCGATTGGCCCCCTATAAAGGAATAGACGTGCTCCTCATGGCCTTCGCCCGCCTCCTCGACCGCGGGGTCCGGGCGCGCCTCGTCCTGGCGGGCCGGGATAAGACGCGGGACGGGCTGGCCGCATTCTCCCGCCGCCTGGGCCTCGCGCACCGGGTCCGGTTCTTGGGGGAGCTCTCCCCCCGCGCCCTGGCCTCGCAGTTGGCCCGCGCCGACATCTTCGTCCTTCC
Source organism: bacterium (assembly GCA_004322435.1). Taxonomy (GTDB): domain Bacteria; phylum Elusimicrobiota; class Elusimicrobia; order UBA1565; family UBA1565; genus SCTT01. The sequence goes on along the minus strand of SCTT01000411.1, from coordinate 5,968 downwards.
CTCCCGACGGGAGAACTTCCCCCTCGCGCTCCTGGAAGCGATGGCGGCCGGCCTTCCCGCCGTCGCGACGCGGACCGGAGGCGTCCCGGAGCTGGCGGGCCGCGCCGCCCTGCTCGTGCCGCCGGGAGACCCCGGCGCCCTGTCCGCCGCCCTTAAACGCCTCCTCACGGACCCCGGCCTGCGCCGCCGCCTCGCACGCGCGGCCCGCCGGCGCGCGGCCCTCTTCACGTGGGACAAGTCGGCGTCGGCCCACTTGGCGCTCTACCGGGAGGCGCTTTGAGGCGCCGCCCGACGCCGGCCGAGCTCCTCCTGGAAGGCTGGGACGTCGCCGGGACCCGGGCCCTGCTCCGGCTCGCTCGGGCGAGCGCGGCGAACTCGCGCTGGACCCGCGACGACGCCGCGGCCCGCATCCCCGAGGCCCGGGCTGCGCGCGTGCTCTACTACGGCGCGCCCGCCGCCGAGCCCGCCGCGCCCCCGCGCGGCCTCCCGCCCCGCTTCGTCCTCTGCGCGTCGCGCTACGCGGAATACAAAGGGGTCGACCTCCTGGTCTTCGCGTGGAGCCTCCTCGAGGCGCAGGGCCTCCGCATCCCGCTGGTCCTAGCCGGCCAGGACCATTCCCGCGGCGCCCTCGGCCGTTTCGTCAGGCGCCTCGGCCTAGAGGGCCTCGTGACCCAGCTGGGCCGGGTGCCCCACGCCGCCCTGCAGGGCCTCATGCGCCGCGCCGAGTTCCTCGTCCTGCCGAGCCGCCGCGACAGTCTGGGCGGCGTCGTCCTCGAGGCCATGGCCGCCGGGCGCCCCGTGGTCGCGGCCCGGGTCGGCGGGGTCCCGGAGCTCGTGCGCCACGGGCGCGAAGGCCTGCTCGTCGCCCCCAACGACCCCGCGGCCCTGGCCCGCGCGGCGTCGACGCTCTGGGAGGACGCCCCCCGGCGCCGCCGCCTGGCCGCGGGGGCCGAGCGCCGTTCCCGTAATTTCAGCTGGGCCCGAGCGGCGGCCGAGCTCAACGGCCTGGCTGGGACGAGGCCCGGCGGCCGCGTGGCCGTCGTCGTCTGGGACGAGGGGTCGGACCAGACGGCCCGGGCCTATCGCGCCAACGCCCTGGCGGGGCTGCGCGCCGCCGGCGCGCGGCCTTATTGCGCGGACTGGAACGGCCTGGGCCGGCTCGAGCGGGCGAAACCTGAGGCCTGGGTGGTCCTGCTTCTGCGATATCGCCGCGTGAGACGTCTGGCCCGCTTCTTCAAGGCCCGCGGCCTGCGCCCCGTCGTCTACCTCTGCTGAGGGCCGCCGGGCTTCGGCGAACGCGCGGCCAGCGCGTCGGCCAGGTCGCGGCGGATGCGCGCGGCCTCGAAGAGCCACTTCTCGCGCATCAGACGGATGTTGGCCGCCCACCGGGCGCGGTTCGTGCGCGACGCCCAATGGCCGCGGGTGGCCGCCATGCGGTGCTCGACGAGGGCGCCGTCCGCGAGCACGAGGCTCCAGCCCGCCTGGCGGAGGCGGAAGCAGTAATCCTCGTCCTCCTCCCCCCAAACGAGGCGCTCGTCCAAAAGCCCGACGGCCTCGACCGCCTCGCGCCGCAAGGCCAGGCAATGCCCATAGAGCCGGCTGACCGTCCGCGGCGCGGCCGAGCGCCGCAACGACCAGGCCGCCGCCAGGCGGTCGAAGTCGGGCCCCGGGGCCGCCGTCCGCGGGCCCGCCGCCGCGACCCCGGGGAGGGCCAACGCCCGCAGAAGCGCCGTGCTCCAGCCGGGACCGACCCGGACGTCGTTGTTGAGCCACACCACCGCCGCGCCCCGCGCCTCGCGCAGGCCGGCGTTGATCGCGGTCGAGAAAGTGGCCGGCGCCCCGACGGAAAGGACCCTCAAGGGCCGCCACGCCCCGGCCAGCGCGGCCAACGAGCGCCGCATCGACGCGGGAGACCCCCCGTCCACGACGAGGACCTCGAGCCTCTGGGGCGTGTGCTCGCGCAGGCGGGCCAGGCACTCCCGGGTCATCGGCCAACGGCCCCTCACGGGCACGACGACGCTGAGCTCGGGCGGCATGCGGGACGATGCTAGCAAAGGTATCATCGTCGCCGTGAAGCCTCCTTCAGACGGCGCGCGGCGCCTGATGCGCCTGGCCTCGGGGCTCTCCGCCAACTCCCTGCGCTGCCGCGAAGACGTCTCCCGCTTCGCCCCCGAGGCGCGCGCGGCGCGCTTGGTCCGGTTCGGCGCCCCCACGGCCCGCCCGGCCCTCGCGCCGGCGGGCCTCCCCCGCCGCTTCGCCCTGTGCGCCTCGCGGCGCGCCGACCACAAGGGCCTCGACGTCATGGTCTTCGCCTGGTCCCTCCTGGCCTCCCGCGGGGTCCGCATCCCGCTGGTGCTCGCCGGCCACGACCATTCGCGCGGGGCCCTGACGCGCTTCGCGCGCCGTCTCGGCGTCGCCGACCTCCTGACGGACCTCGGCCGGCTCCCCCACCGCCGGCTCTTGTCGGTGATGCGGGCCGCCGAGTTCCTGGTCCTGCCCAGCCGCGAGGAGGGGTTCGGCCTGGCCGCCTGCGAGGCGATGGCCCTGGGGACGCCCGTGCTCGCCTCCCGGGTCGGCGGCGTCCCCGAACTGGTGCGCCACGGGCGGGACGGCCTGCTCGTAGCCCCCAAAGACCCGGTCTCCTTGGCCCGCGCCGCCGAGCGCCTTTGGGAAGACGGCGGCCTCAGGCGCCGGCTCGGGGCGCACGCCCGCCGCCGCGCCGGAGCGTTCTCCTGGAACTCCGCCGCCGACGGGTACGCCCGGGCGGCGCGGTTGAAACCGGCCGGGCGGGTCGCCGTCGTCGTCTGGCAGGACCCCCGGGACCAGACCGGCCGGTCCATCCTCATGAACGCCGCCGCGGCCCTGCGCTCCCGCGGCTTCAAGGTCCTGCCGGCGGCCTGGGCGGGAGACGGGCGTTCGCCGCTTGCGGCGCTCGCCGCTCGGCGGCCCGACGCCTGGCTGGTCTTTTTGCTGCGCTACCGGACCGCGGGCGCCTTGGCGGACTTCTGCGCGGCCCGCGGCCTGCGGCCGTTCGTCGCGCTCTGCTGAGCGACGACGTCGATCCACGCCGCCGCCTTAAGCGACACGACCTCGAGTCCCACGCGCGGCAAGGCGGCGCGGACCATCTCTTCGGTCCAATAGCGGGGGCGGGTCAACGACGGCCAGGGCGAGGCGCCCGGCGTGGTCAGCGCGCTTAGAAACGGCTCATGGTGGAAGTTCGCCAGGTTGAAGGCGACCCGCCCCCCCGGACGGAGCACGCGGCGGGCCTCGCCCAGCATCAGGAGCGCCGCCTCGGGGTCGAGGATGTTGAGGGTCCTCTGGCAGACCACGGCGTCGAACGTCCCGTCGGGAAACGGCAGGGACCAATCCTCGAGGCGCAAGAGGCGGACGTTGCGCAGGCCGGAGACGGAGCCCCGCGCGAACGCCAGCGCCCGCGCCGACGGGTCCACGCCGTCGACCCGGCGGCACCTCCCGGCGAGCTCCGCCAGGAGGCGGCAGTCGCCGCAGCCGACCTCGAGCAGGCGGCCGCCGCGCGCCAGGCGAGAGAGCCGGTCCGCGAGCGGCCCGAGGTCCGTGTCCTCCGCCCGGTGAAACGCCCCGTACCAGGCGTCCCAGGCGGCCGCCGTCTGGCGGAAGAGGGCGCGCGCCAAGGCCGCCTTCACCCGCGGCGTCCCGGCCGCGGATGACAGCCGCGCGGCCTCGCGGAAGGCGGCGGAGCGCCTCACCCTCCGCCCCCCCGGCGAAAGCCCTCGGCGGCGCGGGCCCCCGGCAGGAGCAGGGCCAGGGCGGCCGCGCGGCGCGCGGCGAAACCGCTCCACCCGTGGCGGCTCTCCTGCGTGCGGTGGCGCCGCAGGGCCCCGAGCTTGAGGGCGAGCACGGCGCTCACGTCGGCCAGGACGTCGGGGCGCACCGGGCCGGTCACCTCGTAGGTCAGCGCGGGCGCGCGGCCCGCGGCCCGCGCCAAGGCCCGGTGGTCGGGGTGCGGGTCGTCGGCGGCGGGCCGGAGCAGCAGGGCCGGACGGTGGCGGCGCAGGGCTTCCGCCACGAAGTCGGCCAGGCGCCGCTCGCGCGCCAGGCCGCCGTCCTCGAGCCCCCAAAACTCGGCCGCCGCGCCCAGGTCCCGGCAGGCGAGCCGGGCCTCGACTCGGCGCACGGCGGCCAGCCGCGGTCCGCGCCGCGGCCCGCCGGCCGCGCCGTCGGTGGCGAAGGCCACCGCCGCGCGCCCGCCCGCGCGGGCGTGGAGGGCGAGCACCCCGCCGGCCCCCAGGCATTCGTCGTCGGGGTGGGCCGCCAAGACCAGCAGGGTCCCGCGGGGCAGCCGCAGTCGCTCAGGACGCATCGAACAGCCGCCGCTTGAGGCCCGCCCAGCGCTCCGCGAAGGAGACGGCCGGCTCGCGCAGCGCCGCCCGGTCCTCCGGGGCCAGCGGCACGTCGAGCTCGAAGTACCATCCGCCCTCCCCGTGACGGACGGCCTTGGGCATGTCGATGCGCTTCGAGAGGGCGCTGTAATGGGCGATCATAGCCTTGCGCGGAGACCCCGGGACCTTCGCCCGGGAGCCGCGGTGGGCGAGCCGGCCATGCCAGAGGAGGACGTCGCCGGCCTCCGCCAGGAAACGGACCGGACGGACGCCGCGCTCGGCGATCTCGGCCTCGAAGACCTGGTTCAAGACCCGCTCCGAATGCTTGGGCCAGTCCGGGCCGGAGCGCTCCTCGGGGGTGAGCAGCTCCTTGACCTTGTCTCCGCGCAAAAGCGGCCACGCGTGGGAGCCCGGGACGAATTCGAAAGGCCCGCACTCGGGGGAGACCGTATCCAAGGCGAACCAGACGGCCGCGTACCAGGAGTTGATGAAGGGCGGGTTCAGGTAGTCGTCCTGGTGCCAGTTGCGTTCCGTGCTCACCCAGCCGGTCAGGTTCAGATGCATCCCCATATCCTCGGAGAGGAGCTCCCTGAGCTTGTCGGCCAAGGGGCCGTAGCAGCCGAGGTCGCGCAGCTCTTTGAAGTGCATGTAAGGCGTCGGGCAGCGCCACCCCCCGGGGCTGCGCAGGCGCTCCCGCAGCCGGCGATACGGCTCCCGGACCTCCGGAGGGATGAACCCCCGGAGCACGAGGTAGCCCTGCTCGCGCCAAGCGCGCTGGTCGGCCGTCAGCGCCGCCCCCGAGACGTCCTTGCGGTCGAGCGGCGGCAGGCGGTCCTCGGGGACCTCCTCGCAGAGGTCGGCCAGGCGCACACCCGCGGGGTGCCGGGGCGCGGCGACGAGGTCGATCTGCTCGTCGCCGTGCCGTCCCCCCTGAGTCCGGAGGCTCACGACCTCGAAGCCCGTCTCCGAGAGCAGGCGGGTCAGGCGCTCCGGCCGGAAGTAATGGATGTGTCCGTACGGATCGAGCGCGGGCCACTTCTCCCAAGGCTCCTCCGCGAGGGCCTTGGTCGCGAAGTTCGGCACCGTCAGATACAGGATTCCTCCGGGCTCGAGCTCGCGGCGCATCTTCCGAAGGGCCGCGGCGGGGTCGACCAAGTGCTCGAGGACCTCGATGGCCGCGATGGCGGAGAACCCCGCCTCCGGGAGCTCCACGCCGAGGTAGTCCCCCGGACGCACCTCGAAGCCGTGCCTCTTGGCGGCATGGGCGGCGACCGCGACGGACGGCTCGACCCCGAGCACGCTCCAGCCGCGCGCCTTGGCGACCGCCAGGAACCCCCCCATCGCGCAGCCGACCTCGAGCAGGCGGCCGGGTGCCCGGCCCCACGCCGCGGCCATCCGGTCCATCATCCCCGCGAAGCGCTCGTGGGACCCCTCGCCGGTGTCGAGTGGGTGATGGGACGGCTGGAGGGAGACGTAATCCTGCGGCTTGAGGGGGCTGACGAACGCATGGCCGCACCCCCGGCACTCCACGATGTCGCGGTTCTCGCCGATGGGGCGGCGCGCGTCCGTGAAGAGGTGCTTCGACCGCGCGCCGCCGAGATCGGAAGAGC
>SCTT01000410.1 GCA_004322435.1 bacterium | reverse complement strand
GCGCGCGGCGACGCGCCGCGGGCCCGCGCGGGGCACCGGCGGCGGCGTGCGGCCCGAGAATTGGAGCGCGCAGGCGCCGTCGAAGAGGTCGAGCGGGGCCAGCCCCGACTCGCCTTTGAGCGGCATCGCCCCGGAGGCCAAGAGCGAGAAGTAGTCCGCGATGCCGTTCTGGGCGCGCTCGCGCTGGAACAGCGACCGGCCGCCGTCCGGCGCGAACAGGTCCCCCCCCCGGCCCCAGACGCAGGGCGCGACGTCGGCGAGCGACACGGACTCCCGGGGGTTCGGGTTGGCGACCGGATGCTGGAGACGGCAGGGGCCCAGCGCCTTCTTCGCGACCGCACGGCAGACGTCGCGAAAGTCCTCCCAGCTCTCGAGGTCCGACGGCGCCGCGCCGGCGGCCGCCAGCGCGTCCTTGCGGTAGTAGAGCACGCGGGCCTCGACCCACCAGGGCAGCGAGTACACCTGCGGCGTCCCGTCGAGGCGGCATTGGGAGCGCAGCGGCGCCGGCCAGCGCGAGAGGTCGAGGGCCGGGTCGAGCTCGCCCAGGTCCGCCAGGGCCCCGAGGCGGGCGAGGGTGGAAGTCCAATAGGAGGGCACCTGGACCACGTCCGGGCCCGCGACGCCCTCCTTGGCCGAGCCCAGCAGGCGCTCCCAGAGGGTGCGGGGAGTGCGCACGCGCACCGAGACCTTGAGCCCGGGATGTTCGCGATGGAAGGCGTTCAGGTGCTCCTTGAGCCCCGGGACCGTGTCGTAGCCGGCGTTGGGCAGGACCCAGAGGGAGAGCTCGACGCTCATGCCCAGCTCCCGATGGGAAGCGCCGGGTCCACGGCGGTCGCGCCGCGCCGCCCGCCGGACAGCATCAGCGCCCCGACGTGGGCGACCATCGCGGCGTTGTCTCCGCACAGCGAGAGCGGCGGGAAGGCCGCCGTCAGGCCCTCCGCCGCGGCCCGCGCTCCCAGCACCGCGCGCAGGCGGCCGTTGGCGGCGACGCCGCCGCCGACGACGATGCGGCGGACCTTGAAGCGCCGCGCGGCGGCCACCGTCTTCTCGGCCAAGGTCTCGACCAGGCATTCCTGGAAAGAGGCGCAGAGGTCGGCGACGAAGCGCGCCGGCATGCGGCGCGTGACGGGCGAGGCCGGGCGCAGGGTCCCCGCGGGCGCGTAGCCCGCGTCCCGGACGTGGTAGAGGACCGCCGTCTTGAGGCCCGAGAAGGAGAAGTCCCAGGTGCCGGGCAGCAGCGGACGCGTGAACGCGACGGCCGCGGGGTCGCCGCGCCGAGCCAGACGGTCCACCGCGGGGCCGCCGGGATAGCCGAGCCCGAGGAACTTGGCGACCTTGTCGAAGGCCTCGCCGGCCGCGTCGTCGCGCGTGCGGCCGAGGACCCGGTAGCGGCCCGGCGCGCGCACGAGCACGAGCTCCGTGTGGCCGCCCGAGACGATGAGCGCCAACAGCGGCGGGGCGACGCGGTCCTCGAGGTCCAAGGCCAGCGCGTGGGCCTCGAGGTGGTTGACGCCCAACAGCGGCAGGCCGTGCGAGCGCGCGAGAGCCTCGGCGGCGACGCGGCCGACCAGGAGGGCGCCCGCCAAGCCGGGCCCGCGCGTGAAGGCGACGCCGTCGACCAGCTCGCCCAGGCGTTCGGTCCGGCCCCGCGCGCCGAAGGCCGCCTTCAAGGCTTTCGCGACGACGGGCCCGATGCGCTCGCAGTGGGCGCGGCTGGCGAGCTCCGGCACCACCCCGCGGTACTCGGCGTGCAGGTCGACCTGCGACGAGACGACGTTCGCGAGGACCCGGCCGCCGGAGACGACGGCGGCCGAAGTCTCGTCGCAAGAGGTCTCGATGCCGAGGACGGCGGGGAGGCGTCCGGTCATCAGCCTCCGGTGACGTTCAGGTGCGAAAGGACTTCCCGCGCGCGCAAGAGCTCGAGCGCCCGGTCGAGGGCCGCGTCGGGGACCTGCGAGTCCTTCTTGATGACGGATTCCGGCTCGGCGCCCTGCTTGAAGACCTCCTCGCTCTGCTCCTGGAGCTTGGCCTCGGTCTCGCGCGTGATGGGCACGACGATGTCGGGCATGATGCCGCCGGTGCCCTTCTTCTCGTCGCGCATGATGGAGCGCCCCGCGGGCGTGTAGTACTTGGCGACCGTCAGGCGCAGGCCGGAGCCGTCCGGCAGCGGGATGACCGACTGGACGCTGGCCTTGCCGAACGTCTTCTCGCCGATGAGGACCGCGCGCTTGTGGTCCTGCAGCGCCCCGGCGACGATCTCGGAGCCGGAGGCCGAGCCGCCGTTGACCAGCACGCAGACCGGCAGCGCGCCGAACTGAGCGCGCGGGGAGGCCTTGAAGTCCTGACGGTTCTCGGCGCGGCGGCCCTGCGTGTAGACGATGAGCTTGCCGTCGCCGAGGAAATAGGAAGCGACGTCCACCGCCGCGGTCAAGAGGCCGCCGGGATTGTTCCGGAGGTCCATCA
>SCTT01000409.1 GCA_004322435.1 bacterium | reverse complement strand
GGCGCAAAGCCCTAATAAGAGGAAGAGCTTGGCGAAAAGACGCACGCCGGGAGGATAACCGGACCTCCCGGCGCCGTCAAGCTAGGCGTCGGCATCCTCAACGCCATCCAGGACGTCTACCTGGACAAGCGCGTCACCATCGCCTAGCTTGACGGCGCCGGGAGGTCCGGTTATCCTCCCGGCGTGCGTCTTTTCGCCAAGCTCTTCCTCTTATTAGGGCTTTGCGCCGGCGTCCCCCTGGCCATCTTGGGGGGGACGGCGATGTGGCGTTCGAACGTCCTGCGCGGCGTCCTGCTGGAATCGAGCCAGCGTACCGGGGAGTCGAGCGCGGTGGCCGGCGAAAAAGCCATCTTCGCCGAGTCGCGCCGCCTGCACCAGGCCGTGGTCGCGCGGCGGGCTTCGGAGATGTCCGAGTTCTTCGAGGCCGACCGGCGCATGGTCGAGCTTGAGATGACGATGGCCGCCTCGGCCCTCAAGTCCGGGCCGGAGGCGGGCACCCCGCCCCAGTGGTCGGACGCGCAGCTGGCCGAGCTGCGCAAGGGCCCCGACTTCGACAAGACGACCCTCGGCAAGGCCCCCTACACGATGTATCACCTAGCCCCCGGCGTCACGCTCGAGCAGGTGCGCCGCCCGCTCGAGAGCCTCGCGCGCCTGGGCGACTACTTCGCCTTCTCGATGCGCGAGACCCCGTGGCTCAAGAGCATCTACTTCGGCCACGAGAGCGGCTTCATCGTCGGCTATCCGGGGGGCTCGCCCTTCCCCGCCGACTACGACCCGCGCGTGCGCGAGTGGTACTTGAAGGCCGTCGACCGCAAGCGCCTGACCTGGAGCAACTTCTACACCGACAAGGACGGCAAGCCGGTCATCACCTGCACGAGCCCCGTCGTCGAGGGCGGCCGCGTGGTCGGCGTGGCGGCCACCGACGTCTCGCTCGAAGACTACCTGAACCGACTCTTCGACCTGCGCGAGCTCCCCGCCACCGACGCTTTGCTCGTCAACGCGCACGGGGGCATCCGCGTCGCCGCCGCGGTCCAGGGCGGCGGCAAGTTCTCCTGGGACTCCTGGGACTGGAAGGTCGCCCCCTCGGTCAAGACCTACCTGGGCGGGGCGCTGGCCCCCGCCTTCGCGGCGGCGCAGGAGGCCGAGGACGGCGCGTTCTTGGTCGACGCCAAGGGCAAGCCCACCACCGACCCGGCCGCCGCCCGCGGCGGCGACCTGCTCTCCTTCGCGCGCCGCCAGAGCCGCACCGGGGCCGGCGGCAAGTACTGGTTCTATCTGGTGCGCACGCCGACGGTCCGGGTCTCGGGGCCCGTCGACGAGGTCCGCGGCCGCCTCGACGCCTTGAGCAAGGCCCTCGGGCTGGCCATCGACGGGATGTCCAAGGCTTTGGCCGGCGAGCTCCTGTGGGCGGCCGCGCTGGCGGTCGGCGCCGCGCTGCTGGCGGCCTGGCTGGGCGCGCGGACGGTGTCGGGGCCCCTGTTGGC
>SCTT01000044.1 GCA_004322435.1 bacterium | reverse complement strand
GCTCTTCCGATCTTGGGGGCGCCTTAAGGCGTACATCGAGGCCCTCCCGTTCGACGAGACCAAAAGCGTCCGCGCCGCCGCGCGCGAGAACGCCGCGTTGGCCCAGAGCCTCGAGCAGGCCATCTACAAGGCCGAGGTGGTCCAGACGCGCTACGAGGGCTCGACGGCCGCCGTGGTCGTCCGGGTCGACAAGGACGCTTTGAACCGCATCCTAGGCACGAGGTTCCGATGACCATCCCCCGCGAGCTGCTCTTCGGAAACCCCGTGAAGGCCGCGCCCAAGGTCTCCCCCGACGGCCGGCGCCTCGCCTTCCTCGCGCCGGAGGAGGGCGTTCTGAACCTCTGGGTCGCCGAGTCCCCCCGCCCCAGCGCCCCGGCCAAGCCCCTCACCCATGACCGCGGCCGCGGCATCCGCGCCTACTTCTGGGCCTCGGACAACGAGCACCTCGTCTACGTGCAGGACAAAGACGGCGACGAGAACTGGCACCTCTACAAGGTCCACCTCGTCACCGGCGCGGTGGCGGACCTCACCCCCTTCCCGGGCGCGCAGGCCCACCCGCTCTCCACGGACCCCAAGTTCCCCCACGAGATGCTGGTCAGCGCCAACGACCGCGACCCGCGGCTGCACGACGTGCTGCGCATCGACCTGCGGGACGGCTCCTCCAAGCGCGTCTGCGAGAACCCCGGCGACGTCGTCGGCTGGCTGGCGGACGCGCAGTTCCGGGTGCGCGCCGCGAAGGCCCAGCGCCCCGACGGCGGCTCCGAGCTGCGCGTGCGGGACACCGAGGACACCCCCTGGCGCGTGCTGGCCGCCTGGGGCCCCGACGACCAGGGCGGGGCGCTCGGCTGGACGCCCGGCGGCGATAGCCTTTACGTCGAGACGAGCCTCGGCTCCGACACTTCGCGCCTGGTGACGCTGGGCTTAGACGGCCAAGAAACGCCGGTCTTCCACGACGAGCGCGCCGACTTGGGCGGGGCGATGTTCCACCCGACGGACTACCGGCTCCAAGCCGTCTCCGTCGAGCCGGAGCGCGCCGAGTGGACCGTGCTCGACCCGGAGGTCAAAGCCGACTTCGCCGCCCTGGCCGCCGCCTGCCCGGGCGACTTCGACGTCGTCAGCCGCGACGATGCCGACCGGCTATGGGTCGTCTTCTATAACAGCGACGTCCGGCCGCCGAGCTACTTCCTCTACGACCGGGCGGCCAAGAAGGCCGAGTTCCTCTTCTCGACGCGGCCGGCGCTCGAAGGGGTCGCGCTGGGCCCCACGGAGCCCGTCTCCTTCCCCGTCCGCGACGGCCTGACCGTGCGCGGCTACCTGACCTTGCCGCCCGCCGGCGGGAAGAACCTCCCCCTGGTGCTGCTCGTCCACGGCGGCCCCTGGGCCCGCGACCACTGGGGCTGGCATCCCGAGGCGCTCTGGCTCGCCGACCGCGGCTTCGCGGTACTCCGGGTCAACTTCCGGGGCTCGACCGGCTACGGCCAGAAGCACCTGCACGCCGGCGACCGCCAGTGGGGCGCCAAGATGCAAGACGACTTGACCGACGCGGTGGCCTGGGCCGTCGCCCGGGGCGTCGCCGACCCCAAGCGCGCCGCCATCTACGGCGGCTCCTACGGCGGCTACGCGGCGCTGGCCGGCGCGGCCTTCACGCCCGACGTCTACGCCTGCGCGGTGGACATCGTGGGCCCTTCCAACCTCGAGACGCTGATCAAGTCCATCCCGCCCTACTGGGAGCCGATGAAGCGGGTCTTCGACCTGCGCGTCGGCGATTTGGAGAAGGAGCCCGCCTTCCTGCGCGAGCGCTCGCCGCTGTTCTCGGCCGAGCGCATCAAGATCCCGCTCTTGATCGCCCAGGGCGCCAACGACCCGCGCGTGAAGGTCGCCGAGAGCGAGCAGATCGTGTCGGTGCTCAAGGCCAAGGGCAAGGCGGTCGAGTACATGCTCTTCCCGGACGAGGGCCACGGCTTCGCGCGGCCCGAGAACCGGCTCAAGTTCTACGCCGCGGCCGAGGACTTCCTCGCCCGCCATCTGTCCGGACCGAGAGGCTGACCATGGAACTCGTCGAAGTGCTGAAGGCGGCGGTCGAGGCGGAGGCCAGCGACGTGCACCTGACGGCGGGGAGCCCGCCTTTGGTGCGCATCCACGGCGAGATCTCCGAGCTGGCGGGCTTCGACGCGCTGACCCCCGACCAGTGCCGCGGCATGATCTACTCGGTGCTCTATGAAGAGCAGCGCGCCAAGTTCGAGTCCACGATGGAGCTCGACTGCTCGATCCAGATCCCGAACACCGCGCGCTTCCGCGTCAACGTCCTGCGCCAGCGCGGCTCGGTCGAGGCGGTCCTGCGCGTCATCAAGTCCAACATCCCCTCCGCCGAGCAGATCGGCCTGGGCCCCAAGGCCCTCTCGTTGGCCGACTTAAACAGCGGCCTGGTCCTCGTCACCGGTCCCACCGGCTCGGGCAAGTCGACGACCTTGGCCTGCCTCATCGACCGCATCAACCAGACCCAGTCCAAGCACATCCTCACCATCGAGGACCCCATCGAGTACGCCTACTCGCGCGGCAAGTGCGTCATCCGCCAGCGCGAGGTGGGCTCGGACACCCAGAACTTCCAGGCCGCGCTGCGCCACGCGCTGCGCCAGGACCCCGACGTCATCTTGGTCGGCGAGCTCCGGGACTTGGAGACCATCCAGCTCGCCCTGACCGCCGCCGAGACGGGCCACCTCTGCCTGGCGACGCTCCACACCCGCGACGCCTCCTCCACCATCGACCGCATCATCGACGTGTTCCCCTCCCACCAGCAGCAGCAGGTGCGCGTGCAGTTGGCCGGCTCGCTGAAAGGCGTCATCTCCCAGCTCTTGGCCACGCGGGCCGACGGGCAGGGCATGGTGGCCGTGCGCGAGATGATGTTCTCGACGCCCGCCCTGGCCAACCTCATCCGCGAGGGCAAGACCCATATGCTGCGCAACGTCATCGAGACGAGCGGCAAGGACGGCATGTTCACGATGGAGAAGAGCCTCGAGGAGGCCGTACGCCGCGGGTTCATCTCGCTGCAGGAAGCCGAGCTGATGGGGCTGGGCGCCAACAAGTCGAAGTAGGCCTTTAACTGGCCCTTACCCTGCCGTAACAGCCTGACAACGCAACCCGGCCATCCTCCCAGAGGGGGTGGCCATGGGGGTGGCGTTCCTACTGGCGGTCTGGGCGTCCGGAGCGCAGGCGGCGGCCGTCTGCCCCGCCGGCACGCGCGCCTATCAGGGGAAGTGCGTGAAGGACGCCGCCGCCGGCTGGGCCGTGCCGAGCTTCCCCGCCGCCGCCGTGCAGCCTCCCCCCTCCAAAGACGGCGCCCGCCGTCCCCCCGCCGGCGAGGCCGCCTGCCGGGCCTTCGCCGCCGACCTCGAGGCGTTCCACTCCGCCCAGGCTTCCGAGTTCTCCGCCCAGGGGCGCGGCCATCTGCGCCTCGAGGAGTCCCTGGCCGCCGAGGCTGCCGCGGCGCGGGACCTCTCGGAGGACCTGACCCGCCAGTCTCGCCATGCCCGCCAATCCGCCATCCGCCGCCACCTGGCCGCCCAGGCGCGCGAGGCCGGCCAGGCCGCGGCCGCCGCCGAGAAGCGCCTCAAGGAGACGGTGAAGATGCACCGCGAGGACGAGGAACGCTTCAAGGACCTCTACAAGATCCGCGCGCGGATGCTCCTGGAGCGCCGGCCGGCGGGGTGTCCGGTTAAGTAGGGGGGTTACTTCCGGCCGGTGTCAGACTTGCAGAATTGTAAGAATTCCCCCCAGCCGCATAGACCCCCCTCTCCGTCTGAGAATGGAACTTTTTTGACACTTTTGCGTACGTGTCTATATGGGCCGTCCCTGGCGTCTCCATGTCCCCGGCGCAATCTACCACGTGGTGAGCCGCGGCAGCGGCGGTCAAACCATCTTCCTTTCGGACGCGGACCGACTTCTATTTCTTGGCATGCTGGAGGAGGAGGTTCGCCGAGCGGGCGCCGCAGTCCTCTCCGTCTGTCTGATGGGCAACCACTTCCATGTCCTCATCCGCATCGGGGACATCCCGCTCAGCGTGGTCATGCAGCGATTGCTCTGCCGCTATGCCCGGTACTTCAACGCCGCGCACGACAGCCAGGGCCATTTCTTTCAATCCCGTTTCAAGGCGAAGCTTTGCGACGACATCGAGTACCTCATCACGCTCCTCCGCTATATCCACATGAATCCCGTCAAGGACGGGTTCGTCCAGGAGCCAGGAGATTGGCGCTGGTCGAGCTATCACCAGATCGTCGGGCCCATCCGGTCGACCCTCGTCGCCGTAGACGAGACGTTGGCCCTCCTCGCGGACGACCCGGAAACCGCTCGCAAGCGCTTTCGGATGCTGCTGGGGGAACCGCTCGGGGACTTCGTTCCCCAATTCGACGTGGAGGTCCAAACGAAGGAGCCTCCGCCTGCGGCAAAGGCACGTCGAACCCTGGACAGCCTTGCTCAGGAATTGGAAAGCGGCTCCGGCCTCAAGCTTCTCGGTCGGCCGGGCCCGGGACGCCCTCGAAACCTCACGAAACTACGCCGCCGATTCGCGGCGGACGCCGAACGGGAAGGATACTCGCATTCCGAGATCGCGCGCGCCCTGGGGGTCTGCCCGAGCGCGGTTAGCCAATACCTACAGATAAAGTTTTGAATTCTGAAAATTCTGCAAGTCTGACACCGGTGGGTTACTTCTTGACCGGAAGACCGTCGGGGCCGACGACAGTGACGGGAGCGTAGCCTTCAAGGGACTTAAGGACGGCCGCGTCGCCGACGACGGCCACCGAGACGTTCCCGTCATCGAGCCAGCGCCGCGCGGCCTCGAGCGACTCCGCCGCGGTCACGGCCTGGATGCGGCCCACGACGCGGTCGACGTGGTCGTCGGGCAGGCCGAAGAGGGCGTCGTGGAGCACGCGGTCGGCGACGCCGCCCTGGGTCTCGAAGGAGAGGAGCATCGCGGTCACGAGGTTGGCCTTGGCCCGCTCCAGCTCGTCGGGGGCCGGCGGCCCCGCGCGCAGGCGCGCGAGGTGGGACCGGATGCCGTCCAAGGCCTTGCGCGTCGCGTCCGCGCGGAACTGCCCGGAGACCGAGAAGGCCCCGACGGCCAGGCGCCTCTCGACGCTCGAATAGACCCCGTAGGTCCAGCCCTTGTCCTCGCGCAGGTCGTTGTTGAGCCGCGACCCGTAGGAGCCGCCGAAGACCATATTGGCGACGAGCAGGGCCTCGTAGCCGAGGACGTCCTCCTTGGGCGCGGGCAAGCCCACCGAGACGACCGACTGCTCGAGGCCCGGGCGCTCGACGAAGGAGAGGGCCGGAGCCGTGCGGGCAGCCGGGGCGGACGGCGGCGGGGACGGCAGCTCGGGCCGCGCCGGCCAGCCCGCGAAGGCCGCGTCGGCCTTGGCGCGGAAGTCGGCGGCCGGCAGGGGCCCGACCGCCACGAGGACGGCGTTCTGCGGCTGGAAGAGCTTGCCGTGCAGGCGCTGGAGCGCCCCCCGCTCGATGCGGGCGATGGAAGCCTCGGTCGGTCCGGGCACGCCGTAAGGGTGTTCCCCGTAGAGGACGCGCCCGAGGGCGGCCCCCGCCAGCCAGGCCGGCTCGCTGCGGCGAAGCTTGAGCTCGGAGAGCATGTTCTCCTTGCGCAGCGCGACCTCGCTTTCCGGGAAAGCCGGCGTCAACGCCGTCTCTTTGAGGAGCCCCAAGAGCTCGTCGGCCTTCTCGGCCAGGCCCTCGGCCCAGACGACCGTGTGGTCGTCGGTGGCGTAGGCGCCCACCGAGCCTCCGGCCGCCTCGGCGGCCTCGGCGACCTCGAGGGCGCCGCGCGCCTGCGTGCCCTCGGACAGGAGCTCGGCCAGCGCCTCGACGAGGCCGGCGTCGCGCTCGCCGCCCAGGGCCGTCCCGCCTTTGACCGCCAGCCGCAAAGTCAACAGCGGCGCACGCGGCGACTCCACGTAGACGAGGGCGACGCCGTTGGGCAACGTCCAGCGCGCTCGCGGCGGGGCGGCGTAGGGCTTCGGGGCGCCGAGCTCGGGGGCGCGGCGCATGTCCGGCTTCGCCGGGGCGGGGCCGGCCGCGCAGAGCGGGGCCGCGAGAAGCAGGGTCAGAAGCGCCTTCATCGGCCGGGCTCCAGCTCGAAGACGTCGAGTGCAGCGGGCGTCAGCCAGCGGGCCGCCGCGTCCCGGGTCTCCTCGACCGTGATGGTCATCGCCGTCTCGAGCTCGCCCTCCGGCGCGGCTGGGTCGCCGTCGAGCAGCCAGCCCCGCACCGCGGCCTCGGCACGCCCCTTGGTGGTCTGCCGCGCGCGGGCGACGTCGCCGGACAGGCGCGCCTTCACGCGCGCCAGGGCCGAGGACGGCACACCCTCGGCCGCCACGCGGGCGACCTCGCGGGAGAAGAGCTCCTTGAGGCGCGCCGCGGACGCCTCGGGGCGCCGCAAGATGAAGAAGCCGAAGAGGCCGGGCGCCTTGAAGTCGTCGTAATCCATCGTCGGGAAGCCCAGCCCCCCTTCGTACGGGTGGTCGACGGCCGAGGCCGCCTTGGCCTCCTTGACGAGCGCCACGCGCAGCCGCCCCGCGGGACCCGTCCCCAGATAGCGCCCCACCAGGGCCAGCGCCCACAGCTCGCGAGAGCCGCGGGCGGGGTCGACGCGCCAGACGAACGCCGAGCCGGGCACCGCGGCGTTGGCGTCCTTGACCGCGGAGGTCCGCCCGCCGGTCCGGGCCGGCTCGC
>SCTT01000408.1 GCA_004322435.1 bacterium | reverse complement strand
GCCATCCTGGGCGTCGAGGGCGACGAGGCGATCCACGCCATCCTCGACACCATGTCGGCCGGCAAGCCCTACCAGACCCTGATGCGCACCGTGCACATCCACCCGACGGTCAGCGAACTGATCCCGACGGTGCTGGGCGAGCTGAAGGGGTGAGGGTCCGGGCCTAGGACGCCGGCTTGGCCTCGTACTTGGCGACGATGTAGGTGAACGACCCGCCCGCGGGCACGATCACCTGGTGCGGCTGGCCGGCCGGGATCCAGAGCACGTCGCCCGGTCCCACCGGATAGCGCGTCCCGCCCGCGATCTCGCCGCCGCGCCGCTCGCCGGGGGCGGTCTCAGCCCCGCCCTCGACGCGCCCGCCGACCAGCACCACGGCGGCGCCGGCCTGGACGATGAACTCGTCGGCGAGGCGGGCGTGCACCTCGACCAGCCCCGTGCGGTCGCGGCGCGCGATCAGCACCTGGGCGCCGGGGCCGGTGGGGATCGTGACGTTGACGAGGCCGTCCTTGGTCTCGGCGACCTTGGCCGCGAGGTCCTTGGCCGAGACGTAGCGCGCCGCCTCCTGGGCGATCAGGACCGTGGGCGCGGCGAAGAGGGCGAGGGCGAGGAAGACCGTTCGCATGGCGCCATCCTTCATCGCGATAGATTTGGAGGCCCGACCGAGAATCGAACTCGGGTGCACGGATTTGCAGTCCGCTGCGTCACCACTCCGCCATCGGGCCACCGGAGGGCGCGGTGCTATCAGACCCGCCCATCAGCCGCAATTGCCTTCGCGGCGGGCAGCCGTATAACCCGCGCCAAGGACCTCTCGCGCGCTCCAAGGATTCCCGATGGCCGACTTCGCCGCCGCTCGCCTGAACATGGTGGAGAGCCAGGTGCGCACCGCCGATGTGACCGACGTGCGCATCCACGACGCCATGCGCGCCCTGCCGCGCGAGCAGTTCATGCCCGACGCCCGCGCCTTCCAGGCCTACGCCGACCTGGAGGTGGAGTATGCGCCGGGCCGCTGGCTGCTGAAGCCGCGCGACGTGTCCAAGCTGATCCAGGCCCTGCGGCCGATGCCGGGCGAGACGGCGCTGGCCATCTCGGCGCCCTATGCGGCCGCGGTGATCGAGGCCCTGGGGGTCAGCGTGACCCGCGTCGAGGCCGGGGCGGAGCTGCCGGCCGGGCCGTTCGATATCGTCGTCTGCGAGGGCGCGGTGACCTGCGCGCCGGAGGCCTGGACCGCGCGACTCGCGATAGACGGTCGTCTGGGCGTGGTCGAACGGTCCGGCCCGGTCGGCCAGGCGACGCTCTATGTGAGGGCCGCCGACGGCCTCGGACGGCGCAACCTCTTCGACAGCTTTTGCCCCGTGTTAACCGGATTTAAGGCCGAACACGGTTTCGCCTTCTAGGGCTTGTTGAAACACCCTCGAAACCGGGGCGTGAAAAAAGCTTAAGGTGACGCGGCTTGGTCCAGACGGCAGACGACGCATATAGGACGCGTCTCTCGCGAGATCGGGGATAACGAATGTCGATGAACTTCCGTGGCCGCCTGTTGGCCGCGACTCTGTGTGTAGGCGCCGTTGGCGTCTCGGTTCCGGCCGCCGCCGAGACCCTGGCGGACGCGAT
>SCTT01000407.1 GCA_004322435.1 bacterium | reverse complement strand
GCCGGAGAGCGTGAAACTGCCTCCGGCGCCACCCCGACGGGGGCCTATTCGGGCGTCCTGACAGTCAGTCTCGACTACAATTGATGTGTGTTCCACAAAACCGGAACAGCGGTATTCTCACGGCACAGTTTGCAGGTCCGCCAGAAGGATTTCCCCCATGAAGCGTCTCGTCCTCGCCGCGGCCGCCGCGGCGCTCCTGGCTTCTCCCGCCGCCGCCGCCCTGAAACCTGGCGCCAAGGCGCCGGTGTTCACGGCCCCCGGGTTCCTGGCCGGCGATCCCGTCACCCTGTCGCTGGCCGAGGCGCTGAAGAAGGGGCCGGTCGTGCTCTATTTCTTCCCGGCGGCGCACACCTCCGGATGCAACCTCGAGGCGCACCTGTTCTCGGAAGCCATCGACCAGTTCAAGGCCCAGAACGCCACCGTGATCGGCATCACCGCCGGCAACGTCAAGGAGTTGGCCGCCTTCTCCAAGGAGACCGAACACTGCGGCGGCAAGTTCGCCGTGGCCGCCGACGTGGGGGCCAAGATCGCCCGGCAGTACGACAGCGTCATGATCGTGAAGCCCGACTGGTCGGACCGCACCTCCTACGTGATCGCCCCCAACGGCGTGATCCTGCACGCCTACTCGAAGCTGGACCCCAGCGACCACGTCGCCCAGACCCTGGGCGCCGTGAAGGCCTACAACACCAAGAAGTAGCGGGTCAGGACTTCTTCGGCGGTCCGATGCCCTTGCAGTCCACTTTCTCGCAGACGCGCCGCTCGATCTCGGCCTGGGCGGCCGGGACCAGCTCCTGGGCAAGGGCCATGCTGGCCTGGACCAGGGACGGCGTCTTCTGGATCGCCGCCTGTCCCGCCGGGCTCTCGTAGAACGCCACGATCGCCGCCAGCTGGTCCTCAGTGAAGGCCTTGGCGTACACCGGCACCATCTTGCGCACGAGCTCCGGCGTGAAGGTGTCGCGCATCACCTCGCGCACCGTGTCCAACACGATCTGCCGCTCCTTGGACGGCAACTGGGCGAACTCGGGCTGGCTCATGGTCATCGGCTGCATGGCGGCGACCATGGCGTCCACCTGCCTCTCGATGCCCACCACCTTCATCATCCGCTCGGCCAGCTCGACCGCCCGCGGGCTGGGCGCCGCCGCCTGGGCCTGGGCCTGGGCTGTTCCGCAGACCGTGGTCTGTCCCGCCAGGACGGCCGCCGCCACCGCCAGCATCCGCAGCCAGTTCATCGCCATCCCTTCCTCGGACCCGAAAGCCGCATTGGAGGATGCGTCGGCGCGGGTCCGCAAGGCGAAAACCCTTGCCCGGATGCGGCTTTTCCCCTATGTGCCCGCCTCTTCACGGAAGGCGGTCTCACGCGGAGCCTTCATGGATCGGGAAACGCCCGCTCCTGCCGCGTCGCAGATCCATCGTAGCCGGCGGACTTCCGCTTGCCGGCCGCGCCGCCTTCCACAACGGAAGAAGGAACCTATGGCGCTCTACGAGCACGTTGTCATTTCGCGGCAGGATATCTCGCCGCAACAGGCCGAAGCCCTCAACGACACCCTGAAGCACCTGATCGAAGAAGGCGGCGGCACCGTCGCCAAGATCGAGTACTGGGGCCTTCGCAACCTCACCTACCGGATCAACAAGAACCGCAAGGGTCACTACTCCCTGCTCGCGATCGACGCTCCGTCGGACATCGTGAAGGAGATGGAGCGTCAGCTGTCGATCAACGAAGACGTGCTGCGCTACATGACCGTGCGCGTCGACGAGCTCGACCTGGAGCTCTCGCCGATCCTCGCCCGCCGCGATCGCGACCGCGAACGCCGCGACGACGTCCCGCAATTCTAGGAAAGGGAGGGCATCACATGACTGACGAAACCTCCGTCCAGGACACCGCTCCCTCCGCCGGCGCCGCCGCCGGTGGCCAGCGCCGTCCGTTCTTCCGCCGCCGCAAGGTCTGCCCGTTCTCCGGCGCCAACGCGCCCAAGATCGACTACAAGGACGTGAAGCTCCTGCAGCGCTACGTCTCCGAGCGCGGCAAGATCGTGCCGTCGCGGATCACCGCGGTGTCCGCCAAGAAGCAACGCGAGCTGGCCAAGGCCATCAAGCGCGCCCGCTTCCTGGCGCTCCTCCCCTACGTCGTGAAGTAGGGAGCCGCTCAGATGAAAGTCATTCTGCTCGAACGCCTCGAAGGCTGGGGCGCCCTCGGCGACGTGGTCACGGTGAAGGACGGGTTCGCCCGCAACTTCCTGCTGCCGCGGTCCAAGGCGCTCCGCGCCAATGCGGCCAACATGAAGG
>SCTT01000406.1 GCA_004322435.1 bacterium | reverse complement strand
GCTCTTCCGATCTGGTGCCCATGCCCGTCGTTGAGCTTCTTGAAGTCGTCTAAGTCCATCATCAGGATGGACAGCGGCGTCCCGCCCGCCTTGGCCTTCTCGAGCTCGAGCGCGAGCACCTCCTGCAGGTACGCGTGCGAGTACGCCCCCGTCAGGCCGTCGGTGACCGACTTGAGGTGGAGCTCGTCGACGCGCCGGCGCAGGTCGCGGTTGCGCACGTGGTGGCCCTGGATGTGCGTGCCCACGTACCAGCCGAAGAGGGTGAAGGCCGCCACGGTGCCCAGCCCCATGTAGCCGTAGAAGTCGGCGTTGGCGCTGAGCTCGACCTCCATCCACAGCGCGAAGATGCGCGGTTCCGCGCGCCACCAGCGCAGGAGGAAGGCCCCCAGCGGGGAGCCCAGGCCCATCAGCGCGCCCAAGAGGGCGAAGGAGACCGGCGCGGGGACGACCGTCGGCTCCGCCGGAGGCGCGTTTCTTCGGTCGGACACGGCGGGAGTATAGCGCAAAGCTCCGACGGCGGCCAGGACGGGCGGGGGCAGGTTCGTCGCATGTGAACGCCATAGGGGGACCTTGTGGACAAGCTGGACCGAAGGAGCTTCCTGTTGGCCGCGGGCGCCGGCCTGGCCGGCGCCGCTTCCCCCGCGTCCGCGTCCGTCTCGGCGGAGCCGTCGCCGACGCGCAGCGGCGTCCTGGTGGACACGACGGTCTGCATCGGCTGCCGCTCGTGCGAACAGGCCTGCAAGGCCGCCCACGGGATGCCCACGCAGGGGCCCGAGGCCTACGAAGATGACGCCGTATTCGACGCGCCCCGGCGTCCGGACTCCACGGCGCTGACGGTGGTCAACCGCCTGGAGGCCGAACGCCCCTTCTTCCTGAAGGCGCAGTGCATGCACTGCGACCATCCCGCCTGCGCCTCCTCCTGCATCGTGGGCGCTTTCACGAAGGAGGAGAGCGGGGCGGTGGTGTGGGACACCTCCAAGTGCATCGGCTGCCGCTACTGCATCGTCGCCTGCCCGTTCCAGGTGCCGGCCTTCGAATGGGGGAAGGCCCTTGAGCCCCGCATCATGAAGTGCGACTTCTGCGCGCCCCGCCAGCGGGACGGGGAGCTCCCCGCCTGCGTCGAGCGCTGCCCGGTCGAGGCGCTGACCTTCGGCCCGCGCGACGAATTGCTCCGCGTGGCGCACGAGCGCATCAAGCGCTCTCCCGGGAAGTACAACCCCCGCGTCTACGGGGAGCTCGAGGTCGGCGGAACGTCGTGGATGTATCTGTCCGCGCGCGAGCTGGCCGGCGAGGCGTTGCCGAAGCTCGGCACCCGCCCGGCGCCGGGCGTCTCCGAGAGCATCCAGCACGGCATCTTCGCCTACTTCGTTCCGCCGGTGGCGCTCTACTCGCTCTTGGGCTTTCTGATGTGGGACGCCAAGAACGGGCCGCGCGAGGGGGGGGAGTGACATGACCCACCGGCCGACCCCTCTCGACGCCCCGTTCTTCACGAAGGGCACCGTCGCCCTCAGCGTCCTCGCCGCCGCCGGCATGGCGGTGATGGGCGTGCGGCTCCTCTTCGGCCTCGGCGCCGTCACGAACCTCTCGAACGCCTACCCCTGGGGAGTCTGGATCGGGGTGGACGTGGCCGGCGGCGTGGCCCTGGCGGCCGGCGGCTTCACCACCGCCGCCTTGGCCCACGTGATGCACAAAGAGCGCTACGAGGCGCTGGTACGTCCCGCGCTCTTGACCGCGATGCTCGGCTACACGTTCGTGGCCTTCGGCGTCGCGATGGACATCGGCCGCTGGTACAACATCTGGCATCCGCTCGTGATGTGGAACGGCCGCTCGGCGCTCTTCGAGGTCGGCATCTGCGTGACCATCTACCTGAACGTGCTTTACGTCGAGTTCCTGCCCGTCGTCGCCGAGCGCTTCATCGGGCGCGTGAGCCTGCCGGGGCCGCTGGCGCGGTGGGACGCCCTCGTCGACCGCCTGCTGCGCGCCCTCGACCGCGGCCTCTCGGCGACGATGTTCTCCTTCATCCTGCTCGGAATCGTGCTCTCGACCTTGCACCAATCCTCGCTGGGGACGTTGATGGTCATCGCGGGGCCCAAGATGCACCCTTTGTGGCAGACGCCCATCCTGCCGCTCTTGTTCCTCCTCTCCGCGGTGTCGGTGGGCTTCCCGATGGTCATCGTCGAGTCTTTGGCCGCCTCGCGCTCCTTCGGCCTCAAGCCCGAGATGAACCTGTTGGGCGAGCTCGGCCGGATGACGGTCCCCTTGTTGGGGGTGACGTTGGCGTTCCGCCTAGGCGACATGTTCGTCCGCGAGAGCTTCGTCTACCTGCGCGAGCCCAGCGTCCCCGCGGTGCTCTTCTGCTGCGAGCTCCTGTTCGGCCTGGTGGTCCCGATGCGCATGCTGGCCTCGCGCGCGGTGCGCGAGTCTCCGCCGCTGCTCTTCACCGCGGCGGGCCTCGTGGTGGGCGGGGTGCTCCTCAACCGCATCGACAACTTCATCGTGGCCTACACGCCGGCCGTCGCGGCGCCCCGGTACGTCCCTTCGCCCTGGGAGGTCCTGGCCACCTTGGGCTGCGCCGCGACCCTCATCCTCCTTTATAGGGCCGCCGTGCTCGTATTCCCCGTCGTCAGCCGTCCGGCGCCCGGACAGGGCGCCAGGACCAAATATGCGGTGCGCGTTTAAGGCCGTCCTGCTCTTCCTCATCCCGGCGGCCGCCTGGGGCGCCGGGACGGAGGCCGCCCAGCCGCGCTGCCGGGCCTGCCACACGAGCCCCGCGCCGACGCGCCAGAAGCCGGCGCTGGCGCCGTGCCCGCGCGCGCGTTACAAGGTCGACCGCTCCGCCGAGCCCGCCCCGGACGCGTTGACCCTCGGCCGTTCCACGGCGCCTTACGCCCCCGTCAAGTTCGCCCACAAAGCCCACGCGAAGTGGGCCGAGCTCTCGGGCGGCTGCGCGCTCTGCCACCACTACGACGAGTCGCGGCCCATCCAAGCCTGCGCGGCCTGCCACCCGGCCGAACGCCGGCGGGAGGACCTGACCAAGCCCGACGTGCGGGCCGCGCGGCATCGGCTCTGCCTGGACTGTCACCGCGCGTTGGAGCCGGAGGTGTCCTGCGCGGCCTGCCATGACGGGAAAGGCCTGGGACTCCCGCGCGCCGTCGAGCCGGACAAAGCGGCGCGCAGGGGCGGGTTCCCGCACGGCGAGCACGTGCGTACGTACGGGGCTTCCTGCGCCGACTGTCACGGCGGGTGGTCGTGCGCGGCGTGCCATCACGCGGCGGGCGTCAAGCCGCCCCCGACGACGCCCGGCGCCTGCCTCAAGTGCCACCCGGCCGTCCCGAAGGGAGGTTGACCGCGATGTTCTCCGAGCGCCTTGGGGTCAAGCTCACGGCGGCGGCGGGGGCGACCGCGCTCGTCACCATCGGCGTCTTCGCTCTCTTCAACATCCGTTCGCACCGCGACAGCCTCGAGGCCGAGGTGGCCCGCCACGCCGACCAGTTGAGCGAGGCCGTGAAGGCCGGCACCGAGTTCGACATGCTGCTCAACCAGCGCGAGCGCCTGCAGGGGAGCATCGTGCGGATGGGGCGGGCCCCCGGCATCGGGCGCGTGCGCGTCCTCAACAAGGCCGGCCGGGTCATCTACAGCTCGGAGCCCGCCGAAGTCGGCACGACGGTGGACCGGGCCTCGGAGGCCTGCGCGCGCTGCCATTCCGGCGGCCCGCCGGTCCCGACGCTCGACGCCTCCCAGCGCGTCCGCGTCTTCCGCGCGGCGGGGGGCGGGCGGACGCTCGGCATCATCAACCCCATCTACAACCAGCCCTCCTGCTGGACGGCTTCCTGCCACGCCCACGCCCAGGGGGTGGGCGTTCTGGGCGTCTTAGACGTGACCCTGCCGCTCGCCGAGGTCGACCAGTCCATCCGGCGGGCGCGGCTCGAGGTCGCCGTTTTCGCCGCCGGGGCGACGTTGGCGCTGAGCCTGCTGATCGGCCTGCTGGCCCGCCGCTGGGTCGCGGCTCCGACCCAGGCCCTGCTCGCCGGCACGCGGCGCGTCGCGGGCGGGGACCTTTCGACCTCGCTCGAGGCGCGGGGCTCGGACGAGCTCGCGCAGCTCACCCGCTCCTTCAACGACATGACCCGAAAGCTCGCCGAGGCGCGCCTCCAGCTCTTCCAGTCGGACAAGATGGCCTCCCTCGGGCGCTTGGCGGCGGGGGTGGCCCACGAGATCAACAACCCGCTGACCGGGGTGCTGACCTACGCGAGCTTTTTGCTCAAGCGTTCCGAGGGCGACGCGGAACGGGCCGACGACCTCAAGGTCATCGTCCGCGAGACGCTGCGCTGCCGCGAGATCGTCAAAAGCCTCCTCGACTTCGCGCGGCAGTCGGTTCCGCGCAAGGTGCCGGTGGACGTCAACGAGGTCCTCGAGCGCGCGGTGGCGGTGACCGCGAACCCGCTGGTGCTCGCCAAGGCCCGCCTCGTCTGCGAGCCGGGGTCCGGGCTGCCTCGGGCCGTCGTCGACGCGAACCAGCTCCAGCAGGTCTTCATCAACCTGCTCGTCAACGCCGCCGATTCGTTGGGGCCGGACGGCGGGTCGGTGACCGTGCGCACCGCGCTCAGGCGCCTGCCGGCCAAGGGGAGCGCCCACGTCCGCGCGGCGGTCTGCCCCAAGCGCCACAGCCTGCTCGACCGCGAGGCGCTCGTGGACGGGCGGCCTTCCGTGAAGCTGGCCGCCCGGTGGCGCGGAGGCGCGGGCACCGTGCACCTCGACCCCGGCTTCGGCTCGGCGGCGCCGCTGCGCGGTTTGGGCGGGACCGAGGAGCTCTCTCTGGCTTGCCCCGACTGCGCCGCCGACCTGCTCGTCAAAGGAAAGTCCTGCCCCCGCTGCGGCGGCCCGGTGTATACGTTCGAGGCCCCGCCCAAGGGGATGCTCGAGGGCTGCCCGGCCCCGGGCTGCCGCTGGCAGTCCTGGGAGGCGCTCGAGGGGGAAGGGGAGCGCGAGTTCATCGAGGCGTCGGTGGCCGACACCGGCTCCGGCATCTCCCCCGAGAACCTGCCCCGCCTCTTCGAGCCGTTTTTCAGCACGAAGGGCCAGAAGGGCAACGGCCTCGGGCTCGCCGTCATCTGGGGCATCGTGGACAACCACGGCGGGACCATCCGCGTCGACAGCGCGGTGGGGCGGGGCAGCACGTTCACCGTGCTCCTCCCGGTACGGCCATGAGCCCGCGCGGCACGGTGCTGGTGGTCGACGACGAGCCGGTCGTCCGCGACGCGGCGGCGCGGGTCTGCCGCGGCGAAGGCTTCGCCGTGGACTGCGCGGATTCGGCCGCGCAGGCCCGCGCGCTCTTGGCCCGCGGGCGCTACGCGCTCGTCCTGTGCGACCTGATGATGCCGGAGGAGGACGGGTTCTCGCTGTTGGCCTTCCTCGCGTCGGCGGGCTGGCCGTCCCCGGCGGCGGTGATGACGGGCTATTCCACGGTGGACGCCGCCGTCCGGGCCTTGGGCGAGGGCGCGGTGGATTTCGTGCCGAAGCCGTTCACGGTCGACGAGCTGGGGGCCGCCGTGCGCCGCGCGGCGGCCGCGGGCGCGCTGCGGGCGGCGGCCGGCCCGGCGTTCGTCCCGACCCCCTCGCGCTTCCAACGGCTCGACGGCATCTCCTGGGCGAGCCTGGAGCCCGAAGGAACCGCGCTCGTGGGAGTCTGCGACCTCTTCGTGCGCTCCGTGGGCGGGCTCGCCGCGGCGGCGCTCGGGATCGAGGGGGCGGAGCTCGAGCAGGGACGTCCGTGCGCCGAGCTGTCCGGCCCCGACGGGGTCCGCCACCCGCTCTTGGCCCCGCTGAGCGGGCGGGTGCTGGCCGTGAACGCCGCCGCCGCGGAGCGCCCGAGCCTCGTCGAGAAAGACCCCTATTTCGCCGGTTGGCTTTACCGCATCGTGCCCTCGGAGCTCGAGGCCGAGGCCGCGCGCTTGTCGGGGTTCGGGGCGCAGCGCGAGTGGGCGCAAGGGAGGACGTTATGATGATCATCCTGATGCTGGTGTCGGTGGGGCTGTTCGTGCTGGCCGACTGGCTGGTGCGCGAGCTCCTCCGCAGGCGCCACGAGGGCGTGCTGCGGGCCGAGCGCTCCCAGGCGCTCGCCGAGAGCGTGAAGCTCGACTTCTCGCGCGAGGCGAAGTCGCTCAAGCGCGTCGAGGTCAAGGAGCCCGTGGGGCGCGTGCTCTGCGTCGACGACGAGGCGGTGGTGCTCGAAGGCTTCCGCCGCATCCTGGCGCTCGCCGGCTGGAGCGTGGACACCGTCGAGAGCGGGCAGGAGGCGCTGGGCCTCTTGCGCGTGCGCCACTACGATTTCGTGTTCACCGACCTGCGCATGCCCGCGATGGACGGCGTCGAGGTCTGCAAGGCGGTCAAGCACGTGCGCCCGGACATCGACGTCGTCATCGTCACGGGCTACGCTTCGGTGGAGACCGCGGTCGAGTGCATGAAGCACGGCGCCTCGGACTACATCCAGAAGCCCTTCACCGAAGACGAGCTGCTGGCCTTCGTCAAGAAGGCGCTCTTGCGGCGCACCGACCGCATCCAGCGGGAGCTCCAGCCGCGCGTGCGGGTCACGCACGACGGGGCGGGCGGCGTGCCGGCCGGGGGGGAGTTCGCCATCCCGGGCGGCGTGCTCATCTCGTCGGGGCACTGCTGGGCGTCGTTGGCGCAGGATGGGACGGCCAAGGTGGGCTTGGACGACTTCGCGGCGAAGCTCCTCGGCAAGCTCGACACCGTCGAGCTGCCGCCGGTGGGGCTTTCCGTGCGGGTCGGCCAGCCTTTGTTCTCGGCGCGCGCCAAGAACCGCCGGGCCCAGTTCTTCGCGCCGCTCAGCGGCAAGGTCGTCCGGGTCAACGCGGAGCTGGGCGCGGACGCCGAGCCCCTTTCGGGCAACGCCTATGACGGCAACTGGGTCTGCGTCATCGACGGCTCGGACCTCGACAAGGAGTTGGGGGCCCTCAAGGTGGGGAAGGCGGCGGTCGCCCTCTTCGAGGAGGACATCGCGCGTCTCAAGGGCTTCCTAAAGGAAGGTTCCGACGAGCCGGAGGCCATCCGCACCGGCATCCTGGCCGAGCTCGGGGAGCCCGTCTGGGAGCGGGGCACGAAGGAGTTCTTCTCGCGGGGCTAACGCGCGGGCGGGGGCGGGACGTCGGGCAGCGGGGCCCGCAAAGGCTTCCACACGCCGCCCGCCGACCAGCACTGCCAGCCCCACTTGAGCCAGTCGAGGAGCGCGTGGGCTAGCCACAGCGCCCAGGCCAGCATCGCCAGGCGATAGACGCCTAGCGGGAGCGAGACCACCCAGGGCCGCGGCATCGTCCAGCCGATGCGGTCCGCGAACCAGCGCAGCTGGTAGGCGCTCGAGCCGTTGCCGCCCACCTGCATGTCGGGCAGGCCGAGCAGGCCGCGCTTGATGGAGGCGAACAGGCACGACAGCGCGAGGACCGTCAGCCCGCCCAACACGACCTGCAGCAGGTCGAACTCGCGGGCCTGCTCGCGCGGGTTCTTCCCGCGCCAGCCGAGCAGCACGAGCCACAGCGCGACGACGGCCGCCGCCGGCACGGGGATCTGGCTGAGCCCCACCGAGAGGAGGAACCACTGCTTCCAGCCGAGCGGCGTGAGGCCCACGCGCCCCAGGCCCGCGCTGACGAGGAGGAAGACCGCCAGCAGGCTCCAGAAGAGCACCGCCGGCCCCAGGCGCGGGCCGCCCAAGAAGAGCACCCACCGGTCGGGAGGCAGGGCCAGCGAGACCGAGGCGTTGACGGCGCTGGCGCCCAGCCCGGCCGGGGCGACGCGGAAGAACGCCCGCACGCCGCGCGGCTCGCGCCAGGTCACCTGCACCTGCTGGCTGCCGGGACGGACGGGGACGGTCAAGTTCCGCCCTTCGGGACGCACCAAGAGCGGCTGGCCGTCCACCCGCGCCGACTGCAGCTCGGCGCCCTCGGGGAGCTCCAAGGTCTGCTGGCCGCCGCGGCTCGAGCGCCAGCGGGCGGTGAGGGTCGAGTCGGTGGCCCGCAGGCCGGGCGAGACCGCGAGCTCCGCCGCGTCGATGGTGAGGGTCTTGCCCGCGACGCCCTCGGGGCGGGTGACGGTCAGCGTCACCTGCTCGCCCGCCCAGGGCCGCCAGGTGCGCTGGCGCTCCCCGCCGTCGGGCGAGCGCAGCGGGGCGAGGCCCGCGGCCTCGACGTGCCACATCGGGCCGGCGTCGAGCGTCCACGCCTCGGTCCAGGAGGCGGAGTTCGGGGCCGTGAGCGTGACGGCGTCGGACTCGGCGAGCACCGAGGTCCAGCCCGCCTCCGCCGACTGCGGTCCCATCGACAGCTGGACCTTGCCGGCCTTGACGTGCGCGTCGCTCGTGACCGACTCGCCGGGCAAGAGCGGCACCTCGAGCGTCACCGGCGTGCCCGTCGGGGTGAGGCGGACGACGCGGGTCTCCACCTGCCAGGAGAGGCCCAGATGCAAGGTCCTTTCGAGCAGCACGAAGGGCGGCAGCGCGCCCGCCTGGAGCGCGGCCCCCGGGGCGCCGGCGCCGCGGCGGCGCGCCAGCTGGATGTTGTCGTCGGAACGGCCGTCCTCGCGCAGGCCGTGCACGGTCCACCCGTCGGCCGTCGCCTCGACGCGGCGGGGCTTCAAGGGCAGCGGCAGCTGGACGGCTT
Source organism: bacterium (assembly GCA_004322435.1). Classification (GTDB taxonomy): domain Bacteria; phylum Elusimicrobiota; class Elusimicrobia; order UBA1565; family UBA1565; genus SCTT01. Next base: position 3,237 of record SCTT01000406.1, on the reverse strand, counting down.
CGGCGTCGGGCAGCGGACCCTCGAACTGGATTTGGTGCGCGCCGGCCGACAGCGGCACCCACAGGCTTCCGTCGGGGGCGCGGCGGAGCCCGGCCGCCGGCGTCCCGTCCACGAGGACGGTCGTCGGAGTCCAGGCCTTCGCTCCTCCGGGGAGGGGGACGGCGGAGGGGGCCGCGGCGTGGACCTCGAAGCGCCCGCGCAGCGTGGAAGGCGTCGCCTCGAGGCGCAGACGCGGGCTCTCGGCGCACTGGGGGTCGCAGTCGGGCGGGGCGGTCAGGCGGGTGCGGAGCTCGTTTAAGACCTCGGGGGTCGGGATGACGTCTCCCGCGGCGGCGCGCGTGCCGAGGAGGGCGACGAGCAGGGCGGGGAAGAGCCAGCCGGCGGCGCGGGTCCAGCCGGCGGGGGCGCGCAGGGTCTTGAGCCAGTCCTCCACGGGCAGGCCCATGAGGAGGAGAGCCAGGACGATGGTGAGCGCCACGCGCGCGACCATCAGGAAAAAGCCCAGCCGCGGGCCGATGACCCAAAGGCGCAGGCGCTGGTCGGCGCGCACGGGGCCGCGCCATTCGAGGCGGGCGGTCTTCCAATTCCAGTTCGGCAGGCCGGGGCCGGTGGTGACGGTCTGGCGCGGGTCGAGGACGAGCTGGTTCTTTACGCGCTGCGGATAGTTGGACTGGGCGGCCTTCGACATGTACGACAGGCTGCTTCCGCGCATGGCCTTGGCCTTGCGGCCGCCCATCCCGCGGTACCTGGGGGCGGCGGCCTGCGGCGCCGCCGGAGCGAATTCGTCGAAAGACTTCCCGATGGGCTCGTCGGCTTCGACTTCGCCGGAGTCGGCTTCCATCTCATCGGCGGCGGCTCCCACGGTGCCTGCCGCTCCGGAGGCCATCTCCCCCAACTGCATCGGCATCACCGCCGCTTCCATCATGCTTCGTGCGAGCGAACGCCCGCCGCCGAGCTGTTCGAGCTGCGGGAACAGCCCCACCCGGACCTGTGAGATGAGGAACGGGATGCTCCATAGGACCACCGCCGCCCAGCCGGCCATGCGCGCCGTGCGGGCCGCCTTGCTCAGATTCCCTGCGGGAAGCCCGCGCACCAGCGCCTCGGCCGCCAGGACAGCGAGCCAGCACCAACGCAGCGCGCCGGGCTCGTGCCAGGTCAGGGCGGCCGCCGCTAAAGCGGCCGCGCCCCAGCGCGGGTCCCACAGCCGTCCCACGGCGAGCGCCAAGATGACGACGAGGAACAGATCGAGCAAGGTCCACGACGTGACCCAGCTGGGCGTCGCGCGGTCCACGCCGGAGGCGTGCAGGAGGCGCCAGCCCGGCGGGATGTGCAAGGTCGCGCCCACGTGCTCGAAATCGTGGCTCCAGCCGACCGCGGGCAGGCTCAGGAATCGGAGCTTCACGCGGCTGTCGGCCTCGGCGTTCAAGGAGCCGGCGCGCACCTCGACCCCGGCGGGGCCTTTCGTGGACAGGCGCGTGACGAACTGGTCCTGGCCGAAGACGGAGACGCGGCCGAGGTTCGTGCCCGGCCCCATCGTGAGCCGCCAGGCGCGCGTGAGCGTCCCGGAGAGGCGGTCTTGCACGGTGAGCCCGCGGCCGTTGAAATCCAGCCAAAAAGTGCGTTCAAGAGTCAGGCGGTCCGGGTCGGGTGCGGAGTCTCCCCGGCGGCGTTCCACGAGCCGCAAAGTCGAGCCGGGCTTCATCAGGTAGGCGGGGAAGCGGCGCCAGCCGCCGGGCATCTCGGTCTGGTTGGGGTCAAGAGACGGCGCGCCTTCAACCGTGACGCTGCGGAGGTCTTCCCGCGCCTCGAAGGCCCAGGCTTCGTCAGAGTCCCAGGCGCCCTTGGGCTCCCCCAAAGTGAGCTCCGCGGCGGGGCCGTCATGGCGGGCGACGAGCGTCAGGTCCCAGGTGCCGGCGCGGGCCTGCACGCGCAGCCGCCCGTCGGGGTCCACGCGCGCGGGCAGGGGGCTGACAAGAGACATTGGCGTAAATCCCTTGGGCAACGCCGGCCCCAGGGACTCCTCGCGGGCGCGGCCCGACACGCGCAGCTGCACCTGCGTCTCGAGTGTCAGCGGCACGTCGTCGCGCAGATGCCGGTGCACGGAGACCTCGAGGTGGCTGGCCTCCTTGTCGGCGGCGCGGGACTTCTGGAGCCACAGGCGGCCGTTCTCGTCGCGGGCGGGGAAGGCCTGGTGGGTGCCGTTGAGGGACACGGAGACCAGGCCGGTCTCCTGAGGCACGGTGAGCACCTCGGGCATCGAGTCCCACCGGAAGGACCCGGCGACGGCGTGCGTGCCGGGCTTGAGGCGCACGGCGGGGACGTTGGCCGGGTTCGTCACCACGGCGGGCAGGCCGTCCACCGTCACGTCCTGCGGCCAGCGCTGGACGTCGCCCGGCAGCGGCATCCAGGTCTCGGCGTAGACGCGCCACTGTTGGGTGAAGCGGCCGCCCTTCTCGTCGAGCTCGAGGCGCAGGGCGCCCGGCCAGGAGCAGTGGCGCTCGCCGGTGCCGCTCGAGAGCGGACAGAGCTCTTCCTCGTGGCCGCGCATCGCCCATTTCACCCAGCCCTTGAGCGGCTCGGGGACGTCGGCGGGGTCGAGCGGCCCGGCGGCGGCGGGGACGGCCAGCAGGAGGACGGCGAGCAGGCGCTTCATGGGCTCTCCTTAGAGTCCCGCGCAGGATAGCAGTCGCCCGGGGTTAGGGCAAGGCGGGGCGTCAATTTGGCAAGATAGGCCACCCTATGACCACCACCCTCGGAGCGCTCGACACGGCCGTCCTCGTCGCTTATACCGGCGCGCTGGCGTGCATCGGCTGGTGGGCGGCCCGCCGCCGCGCGAAGACCACGGACGAGTACTTCCTCGCGGGACGCTCCATCCCCTGGATCATCACGACGGCCAGCTTTCTGGCCACCTGCATCTCGGCGCTGACCTTCGTCGGAACCCCGGCCGAGGGCTACTCCTCCGACTTCCGCTACCTGTTCTCGAACGTGGGCGACGTCGCGGCGGCGATCTTCGTCGCGAACGTCCTGCTCCCCTTCTACCAGAAGCACAAGGTGACCTCCATCTACGAGGCCGTCGAGCGCCGGATGAGCCGGGGCGTGCGCAGCGCCTGCTCGGGCTACTTCATCGTGACGCGCACGCTGGCGTCCACGGTGCGCATCGTGGCCATCGCGAAGGTTCTCGAGGTCGTCAGCGGCGGGGCGCTGCCGTTCCCGTCCTGCGTCATCGCGACCGTCGCC
>SCTT01000405.1 GCA_004322435.1 bacterium | reverse complement strand
ATCACCCGCAAGCAGTTCATCACGTGGGGCGGCATGACCGTCGCCGCCGTGACCTTGGGTGAGTCCCTCGTAGCGCTCAACCCCTTCGAGGCCGCCGCCGAGGACCGTCTCGGCGGCCTGGCCTGGGACAAGGCCCCGTGCCGCTTCTGCGGCACGGGGTGCGGGGTCCTCGTCGGCGTCGAGAAGGGCCGCGTCGTGGCCGTCAAAGGCGACCCGGAGGCCCCGGTCAACCAGGGCACCCTCTGCGAGAAGGGCTACGCCTTGCCCTTCATCCAGTACGGCGCCGACCGCCTCACGAAGCCGCTCATCCGCAAGAAAGACGGCCGCTACGACAAGCACGGCGAGCTGACCGAGGCTAGCTGGGACGAGGCCATGGGCCTCGTGACCGCGAAGGCCAAGGAGGCCTTGGCGGCGAAGGGGCCCGCCGGGGTCGCCATGTTCGGCTCCGGGCAGTGGACCATCTGGGAGGGCTACGCCGCCGCCAAGCTCTGGAAGGCCGGCCTGCGCTCGAACAGCCTCGAGGTGAACGCCCGTCACTGCATGTCGAGCGCCGTGACGGGCTTCATGACCACCTTCGGCATGGACGAGCCGATGGGGAGCTACGAGGACATCAAGCACGCCGACGCGTTCATTCTCTGGGGCGCGAACATGGCGGAGATGCACCCCATCCTCTTCGCGCGCGTCACCGACCGCCTCTTGGCCGAGCCCAAGGCCAAGCTCTACAACCTGACCACCATCTCGAACCGCTCCTCCGAGATGGCCGACAAGGAGATTTTGTTCAAGCCCCAAGGCGACCTCGCCATCGCCAACGGCATCGCGCGCCTTCTGCTTAAGAACGGGAAGACGGACTCCGACTTCATCGCCAAGCACTGCGCGTTCCGCCGCGGCAAGGAGAACATCGGCTACGGGCTGGAAGACGGCTTCAAGTTCAAAGACGAGCCCGTAACCTCCGACCAGGCCGCCTACGCCGCCTTCTTGGAGCCCTACACCCCCGAGCGGGTCCAAGAACTCTCGGGGGTCTCCCCGGAGGACTTGGCGCTCTTGGCCGACGCCTACGGCGACCCCAACGTCAAGGTCATCTCCTTCTGGACGATGGGGATGAACCAGCACACGCGCGGCACCTGGGTGAACAACCTGGTCTACAACCTGCACCTCCTGACCGGAAAGATCAGCTCGCCCGGCAACGTCCCCTACTCTTTGACCGGCCAGCCGAGCGCCTGCGGCACGACCCGCGAGGTCGGCACCTTCACGCACCGCCTGCCGGCCGACATGGTGGTCACGAACCCCGAGCACCGCGCCCACGCCGAGGAGATCTGGGGCGTGCCCGCCGGCACCATCCCCGACAAGCCCACCTACGACGCCGTCGAGATGGCCCGCGCGCTCGACAACGGCGAGGTGCTGTTCTTCTGGAGCATGACCGCCAACCCGTTCCAGGACTTCCCGAACCTCAAGCGCTACCGCGAGGGGGCGCTCAAGGACGGCCGCTTCATCGTGGTCTCGGACGTCTACCCGACGCGCTCCACCGCCGTGGCCGACGTCGTCTTGCCGGCGGCGATGTGGGTCGAGAAAGAAGGCGCCTTCGGCAACGCCGAGCGCCGCACTCATTTCTGGAAACGCATGGTGGACGCCCCGGGCGAGGCGAAGTCCGACCTGTGGCAGATTCTGGAGTTCGCGCGCCGGATGGGCCACGAGGGGCTCTTTAAGAAAAACGCCGCCGCCTACCCCATCCCCAAGGGCCTCAAGGCCTCCGACGCGAGCGTCGCCTGGGGCGGCTACGTCGAAAAAGGCCTCTTTGAAGAGTACCGCCGCTTCGGTCTAGGCCACGGCCACGACCTGGCCCCCTTCGACGAGTACCACAAGACGCGCGGCCTGCGCTGGCCCGTCGTCGACGGCAAAGAGACCCTCATCCGCTATCGGGAAGGCTACGACCCCTATGTGCCCAAGGGCGCCGGGGTCGCGTTCTACGGCAACAAGGCCTTAGAGAGCCGCGCCGTCGTCTGGCAGCGCCCCTACGAGCCGCCGCCGGAGATTCCCGACGCCGACTATCCCTTCTGGCTCTCCACGGGGCGGGTGCTGGAGCACTGGCACTCCGGCACGATGACCCGCCGCGCGCCGGCGCTCTATAAGGCCTATCCGCACGCCACGGCCAACCTGCACCCCGACGACGCGGCGCGGCTCGGGCTGCGCAGCGGCGACATGATTCAGATTACGTCGCGCCGCGGCTCTGTAAAAGTGGCCGCCGAGGTGGGGGGGCGGGTGACGCCTCAGAAGGGGATGGTGTACGTGCCGTGGTTCGATGAGGACGTGCTCATCAATGAGGTCACGTTAGACGCCTACTGCCCCATTTCGCGGCAGGCGGACTTTAAAAAATGCGCCGTCAAAATCGAGAGGGCGGTATGAGAGGCGCCTTGCTCGTCCTCGCCTTCGCGGCGCTCGGCGCGGCGGCGGCCGGCAAGGTCTACACGGCGAAGGGGCTGTGGACGGGGCGGCCGGGGTATCATGCGCACACGACGGACGAGCCGGGGAGCACGGCACCGCTTCCCCGCCCGTATCCCGGCGCTCCTCCGCTCATCCCGCACTCTATTGAAGGGCTGACCACGACGCGGGGGGAGAACGCCTGTTTGAACTGCCATCTCGACGGCATGGAGGTGGCGGAAGGGCATAAGGCCACCAAGGTCCCGCCCTCGCACTTCGTGAATCAGTTTACGGGAGAGAAGCGCACCGACACCGTCGTGGGGATGCGCTACAACTGCCGGCAGTGCCACGCGCCGCAGGCGCCGGGGGCCGTGCCGCCGGTGCCGCAGTCGCCGGCGAAGTAACACTACAGACGGGCAATCTTGGCCCAGCGCGCCTCGAAGCGCGCGCGTGGCACAGAAATCTTCTGGCGCAGGGCGCCGGTCGAGAGCAGGCGTTGGTCACGGCCGGGGATATGTTTGGCGAGTTGATTGAAGCCGCCCGGCACCGCCTCCAAAATCCCCGCCAACGCCCTAGGATACCCCTCGCCCGAGACTTCCCACTCCATCCCGTCGAGAAGCGCCGACACGACCTCCCCCAACGCCGGCAAATCCAACCCGCCGACCCTCTGGGCGATCGTCACCCCCCACGAATCCAAAAACGGCCCCACGGGCAGCAGGTAATCCCTCTTGCGCCGCAGGCCTTTGGCCTTCCGCAAAGCCAGATGCCGGTGGTTCTCCGGGGCCAGGTGGGCGGTGTTGATCTCGGCCGCCATCGCGAAGAGCGGGTCGTGCTCCACCGCCCCGGGCTTCGTCGCATCATACACCCGCAGGCGTAAAGCGTCGTCCGCCGGAAGCTCCCAGAAATCGATGACCCGGTCCAAATCCCCCAGGTTGTGGCAGACGAGGGGGAGGGCCTTCAAAAACCCCAGCGCGTCTTCGGCCTTGCGCAGATTAGCCAGCGCGTCGGCCTCGCGCCGGACCTCGCTTGCGATGGCTTCGAGGAGTTTTTCGGCCCGCTCTGGGTCGGGGACCTTGCAAGCCGCGTAAGCCCCCGCCGCCACTGAGAACCAGGTCCCCTCGTGCGTGGCCAGGAGCTTGTCGTCCGGAAGGGTGATGCGCCGCGCCGTATAAGGCGCGTAATCCCACCCAAACGACTCCAAGACCAAGTCCGCCATCTCCCCCAAGAACTGCGGCGATTCCGGCTGCTCCCAATGCTTCTTGCGTATGGCGTTGTCGACGTCGGTGGGCACGAACGTCCCGGCGGTGGCCCAATGGGCGCTCATGCAGAGCTTGAAGAACTCGTTTAAGGGCGGCTCCGGCTCGTCCCGTTGAGCCCACGCGCGCAGCACGTCCGCGTAAGGCGGCCCCCCCGTCTCATCAAACAGGAACGGCACCGTGTTCCGCACCTGGCTGACGAGCAGGGCCGTCGCGATGCCCGGAGGCACTAGGCCGAGAGGACGGCGCGCACCTTTTGCAGGAGGCCCGAAGGCGTGAACGGCTTGGCCAAAAACGGCGTGGCGCGGTGCTTGTCCGGGATGGGGTTGTCCGTATAGCCCGACATGAACATGAGGCGCATGTCGGGCTTGGTCGGCGCCAGCTGGTCGGCCAGCTCAAAGCCCGTCATCTGCAGCATCACCACGTCGGTGAGCATCAGATGGATGGGGCCGTGGTGGTGGCCGGCCATGTAGAGCGCCTCGGCGGGCCCCGAAGCCTCGACCACCGAATACCCCGCCTCGGCCAAGGTCATCCGCGCGACCTGGCGCACCCACTCCTCGTCTTCCACGAGCAAGATGGTCTCGGTGCCGCGCAGGGACGCGGCCGGGGCGGCGTCCGACATGACCGCCACGACGGAGCCCGACTTGGCCTTGGGCAGGAGGATGCGGAAGGAGGTCCCCTTGCCCACCGCGCTGTCGCAGACCACGTGGCCGCCGGCCTGGGCGACGATGCCGTAGATGATGGCGAGGCCCAGGCCCGTGCCCTTGCCGCTCTCCTTGGTGGTGAAGAAGGGCTCGAAGATGCGGGACTGCACCGCGTCGTCCATCCCCGAGCCCGTGTCGGAGAGGGTCAAGGACACCCAGTCGCCGGTGGGGACGAAGCCGTGGCGGTGGCGCAGGGGGGCGTCCAAGTGGAGCGCGGCGGTCGTCATCGCGATCCGCCCGCCCTTGGGCATCGCGTCGCGGGCGTTGACGGCCAGGTTCATCAGCACCTGGCCGAACTGGTTGGGGTCCCCGAGGACGGCGGGCAGGTCGGGGGCCAAGGTCACCTTGAGCTCGATGTCGTCGCCGATGAGGCGGCGCAGCATCTTGTGCATGTCGCTGACGACGGCGTTTAAGTCCACGAGCACGGTCTGCGTGACCTGGCGGCGGCTGAAGGTCAGAAGCTGGTGCGTGAGGGCCCCGGCCTTCTCGGCGGAGCGCGCGATGAGCTCGAGCTCGGCCCGGCGCGGCTCGCCGTCCTTGACCGCCTCGAGCATGTGCTGGCTGTAGCCCATGATGACGGTCAGCATGTTGTTGAAGTCGTGGGCGACGCTGCCGGCCAGGCGCCCGATGGCCTCCATCTTCTGCGCCTGCAAGAGCTCCGCCTCGCGCTGCTGGAGGGCGTCGGCCATTTGGCGGCGCTGGGTGACGTCCTCGGCGAGGCCCGCGACGCGGACCGTCTTGCCGGCGGAGTCCCGGACCGGGAAGGAGCGGCCGCGCACCCAGCGTTCGGTCCCGCCGGGCAGGGTCACGCGGTACTCGTCGTCGCGCAGCTCCTTGCCTTTAAGGCCGAGCGCCGCCTTCTCGCGGTCCTCGGCGTGCACGTGCGCGAGCCAGGCCCGGCCGTCTACGGCGAGTTCGGCGGGCGTGGCGCCCCAAACGTCGGCGCAGGCCGGGCTCGCGTAGGCCATGCGCCCGGCGGCGGGGTCCCAGACCCAGAGCGCGAGGTCGATGCCCGCGAGGAGCTCCAAGAGGGGGCGCGGGGCCCCGTCAGGCGACGAACTTGTATCCATGGCCGGTGACGTTCTCGATGTAGTCGGAGCCGATCTTCTTGCGCAGGCGAAAGACGTGGGTCGTGACGGTCTGCGGGTCGTTGTAGGTCGCTAGGTCGTAGCCCCAAACGGACTCGAGCAGGAAGGCGGGGGTCAGCACGCGGCCCTCCTCATCGAGAAGGAGGGCCAGCAGGTCGAACTCCTTGCGGGTGAGCTTGACCGGCTTGCCGGCGACCTTCACCTCGCGCCCCGCGGGGTCGAGCTCGAGGCCGCCGCGCTTGAGGATTCCGGCGGCTTCGGGCCCGGTCGCGTAGCGCCGCAGGACGGCGTTCACGCGGGCCATCATCACGCGCATGGGAAAGGGCTTTGTGAGGTAGTCGTCGGCGCCCACGTCGAGGCCGGCCACCACGTCGTCTTCGTCGATGAGGGTGCCCGACATGATGACGACGGGGACGCGCGCGGTGCGGGGGTCCTTCTTCAAGGCCCGGCAAAGCGAGGGGCCGTCCAAGTCCGGCATGTCGGCGTCGGTGAGCACCAGGTCGGGGGGGGAGTCCAAAGCCAACAGGCGCGCGTCGGAGCCCCCGTGGGCCACCACGACCCCGAAGCCGTGGGAGGACAGGTACGTCTTGAGTTGCTCGGCCGTTTCGGGCGTGTCGTCTACGACGAGGATGCGGCGGGCCATTCCGGCCGATTATAGGGTTTATCAAGGTTCTAGGGGGAGTTCAGAATCCTGTCATCCCCCCGGGCTACCCTCAAGGGGAAGGCGGAGGAACCATGAACCAAACCGATGTCATCGCGGACCTCTCCCACGACCTGCGCTCGCCGCTGGCGGCGGCCGAGGGCTGGCTGGGGTTCCTTTTGGAAGGGGACTGCGGCCCTTTGAGCACCGAGCAGCGGGACGCCGTGACGACCGCGGCGGCCAGCCTCAAGCGCCTGCAGGGGTTCATCGAATCGACTTTGGAGCGCTCCCGCGAGGGCGCCCGGGAGGAGCGTATGAAGGAAGGGGACTTCACGCCGCTCTTGCGCGAGACGCTCGAGCTCTTCAAGTACTCGGCGCGGGCCAAGGGCCTGAGCCTGTCGGCCCGGCTCGAGGGGGCGCAGGCGCGGCTGTGCATGGACGCGATGGACATCCGGCGCGTGCTGGCAAACCTCGTCTCGAACGCGGTCAAGTACACGCCGGCCGGCGGGTCGGTGACGGTCACCGCGGCGGCGCGCAACGGCCTGCTGACGGTCTACGTGACGGACACCGGCTGCGGCATCCCGGCGCCGGCCCTGGAGGGGCTCTTCGAGCGCTTCGCCCGCGCCCCGCAAGGTCTGGCGGAGTCGCAGGAGCCGGGCACCGGGCTGGGCCTGGCCATCGTGCGCCGCATCGTGGAGGAGCACGGCGGCCTCGTGTGGGCGGATTCGGAGGTGGGGGCGGGGACCACGATGGCTTTCGCGCTCCCGCTGGCGGGTCTTACGGAGGAGGTGCTCTCATGAAGCCTGTCATCCTCGTCATCGACGACCAGAAAGACGAGCGCAAGCTGGTGCGCCTGCTGCTGCGCCAATACGACTGCGAGCTGGTGGAGGCTTCCGGGGCCCGCGAGGGGCTCGAGGCGGCCCGCAAGCGCTCGCCGCGGCTCATCCTCATCGACCACAACATGCCGGGGATGTCCGGCTACGACGCGGTCTTCGAGATGCGCCAGGACGCCCTGCTCCGCAACACGCCGGTCATCATGCTGACCTCGCGCAAGTTCGACCCGGGCTTCAAGGAGTACATGGGGATGCAGGGCGTCTCCTTCCTCGCCAAGCCCGTCCAGGCGGGGACCTTGGTCTCGACGTTGACCGGGCTCATCGGGCCGCTGGCGAAGGCGCGCCCGGCCGGGGCGCCGCCGGCCGTCCCGGCGGCCGGGTAGCGCGGGATGGCCCGTCTCGCCGAGGCCCTCTTGGGCCAGGGGGTGCTCAACGCCGAGCAGCTGCGCTACTGCGAGGGCGTGAAGGCGCAGTCGGGCCGCGGCCTGGGGGCGGAAGCCATCCTGCAGGGCTACGCCACGGGGCGGCAGCTGCTCGAGCTCCTCGGGGCGCCGGGGGAGTCCATCGAGGACTTCGTCCCCGAGGGGCTCGAGCCGGCCCTGGCCGTGCTCGTCCCCGGGGACCTCGCGCTCCAGCTGCGCTGCCTGCCCGTCCACGACAACGGGACGGTGCTGAGCGTCGCCTTCGCCAACGAGGTCGACGACCTGGAGCTCGAGCGGCTGGCCGGCGCCAGCGGCCGTCAGATCGAGGCCTTCCTGACGGAGCCCACCCTCCTCGACGCCGCCTTCGGCCTGCTCTACCGGGCCGAGGGGGCGGGGACGGAGGACGGAGCCGCGCCGGAGGGCGGCGAGCCGGCGGCGGACGCGGCGGAGGCGCCGGCCGAGGAGGAGTCCGGTCTCGAGAGCATGGACTTCGCGGGGGCGGGGGGCGCGGAGACCCCCGCGGAGGACGCGGAGGACGGCGCCGGGGAGGGGGACTCGGCGGTGCCGGAGGTGGCCGACCTCAAGGGCCTCATGAGCGAGGCCCTCGGCGAGGTCCAGGTCGTCAAGGAGACCGACGACTCGAACTCCACGCACGGCATCGGCATTGACCACAACTCCCCGCCCGTGGTGAAACTCGTCAACGGCATCCTGATTAAGGCGCTGAACCTGCGCGCCTCGGACATCCATATCGAGCCCCAGGAGAAGGAGCTCAAGGTGCGCGTGCGCATCGACGGCGACATGCACCAGCTGATGCGCCTGCCGCGCTCGGTGTCGGTGACCATCAGTTCGCGCATCAAGATCATGTCGAGCATGAACATCACCGAGCGCCGCCTGCCCTTGGACGGCCGCTTCAAGGTCCAGGTGGGCGCCGGCAACGTCGTCGAGTTCCGCGTGAGCACCTTGCCCTCCGCCTTCGGCGAGAAGATCGTCATCCGGGTCCTGGGCGGCAGCAAGATCAAGGGCGACGCCTCGACTTTGGGATTCAACGACCGCGACCTGGCCTGCGTGCAGGAAGCGCTGCGCTCCTCCTGCGGCCTCATCCTCGTCACGGGGCCCACGGGCTCGGGCAAGACGACCTCGCTTTACACGATGCTCAAGGAGCTCAACACCCCCGACCGCAACGTCGTCACCGCCGAGGACCCCATCGAGTACAACCTGGCCGGCCTCACGCAGGTTGCGATCAACCCGGCGGCGGGGTTCACCTTCGAGAAGGCGCTGCGCTCATTCTTGCGCCAAGACCCCGACGTGATCCTCGTCGGCGAGATCCGCGACGGCGAGACCGCCGAGATCGCCGCGAAGGCCGCCATGACCGGGCACGTGGTGCTCTCGACCTTGCACACCAACGACGCGCCCTCGACGGTCCTGCGCCTGGGGCACATGGGCGTCGCGCCCTTTTTGATCTCCTCGGCGGTGCGCCTCGTCATGGCCCAGCGCCTCGCGCGCCTTTTGTGCCCCTCCTGCCGCGTCCCGGTGGAGCCCGCGAAACTCAACGTCCCGGGCATTTTGCCCGCCGCGGCCGAGGCCCTGGGGGTCACGTACCGCGGCAAGGGCTGTGAGGAGTGCCGCGGGCAGGGCACGCGCGGGCGCCGCCCCGTCTACGAGGTGATGCCGACGTATTCCCTCAAGATGAAGGCGGCGCTGCTGCAGCCGGACGCCGGGGTCCTCTTGGCCCTGGCGCGCGAGGAGGGGATGAAGACCCTGCGCGAGAACGCGCTCGAGCTGGCCAAGCAGGGCATCATCTCGGCCGAGGAAGCGATGCGGGTGGGGGTGGCTGTATGAGCACGGCCTGTTTGTCGGAGGGCGGGGTTTTTGATAGCGTCAGGGCGATGGCGTCCGAGAAACGTCGCAAGCGCGTGCTCGTCGTCGACGACGACGACGACCTGAGGGAGCTCTTGTCCCTCATCGTCACCCGCGCCGGCTTCGACGCGGAGACGGCCTGGGACGGAAAGCAGGCCGTCGAGCAGATCGAGGCCCGCCCGCCGGACCTGGTCATCCTGGACCTCATGCTGCCGCGCTACGGCGGCTTCGAGATCCTGCGCCGCCTCCAGCAGGGGCCGCTGGCGGCGCTGCCCATCGTGGTCGTCACGGGGCGCTACAACGACCCGGCCACGGCGGGGCTCGTGCGGGCGGAGTCGAACGTCGTGGCGCTCTTGGCCAAGCCGGTGGACACGGCGGGGCTCACCGAGCTCCTGCAGTCGCGGCTCGTCGATCATTAAATCCGTCTGACATTTTTCTGACAGTCGCTGACATTCCATGACTGTCTGCGGACCCGCTTGTCCGGCATCCTGTCGGCATGGGAAGGGTCCGAACCACCGCAGCCGCGCTCCTCGCCCTGGCCTTCCTGTCGGCCGCCGCCCAGGCGGAGCCCTACCGGGCCCTGAACCGGGCGGAGGTCCCCAGCCTCATCCTCGACAAGGTCAAGGACTGGGCGCTGGGGCTCTCCGAGGTCCAGGCCGTCGAGGACTACATGCGGGACACCGAGGCCTGGACGCCGCGCTTTAAGGCCGCGGCCGGCGCGGCCGGCGCGGCCTTCGGCTACTTCGAGGGCGGGGCGGGCTCCTTCAACGTCGGGGCCTGGAACGTGAGCCTCGAGGCCTCCGGCCAGCAGCTCCAGCGCGCGCTCTCCCGGCGCAACGGGCGGCTCTTGGGGATCGGCCTGGGGCGGCCCGACAAGGGCTGGTCCGCGGAGGCCGTGCTGGGCCTGCGCGACGGGCGCTTCCTCAGCCAGTCCGTCAACGTCGCCTACAAGATCCGCTACTAGCCCGTGACGCGGCGTGACGGGTACACCGACGCGCGCGCCGCGGCGCGGCGCCATAATATGTGTATGAAGAGAAGCCGGCGTGCGCGGGCCTTCGGCTTGGCGTCCGCTCTCACCTTGCTGGCGGCGGGCACGGCGGGCGCCGCCTCGGCGGTCCCGCCGGCTTACCGGCCCGTCCCCCAAAGCGAGGTCCCGCGCCTCGTGTGGGGGCACGTCCGCGATTGGGCCAGGGACCGCGAGGAGGTCAAGGCGTTCCGGGCCTATCTGCGCGACCCGGGGAACTGGTCGCCGGGGCTGCTGGCGGCGGTGGGCGCCTTCGGCTACTTCGAGGGCGGCCGCGGGTCCGCCCGCCTCGGGGCCTGGGACCTGCGGCTCGACACCGCGGGGCGCGGCGTGCAGAGCCTCGTGGCGCTGCGCGACGGCCGGCTGCTCTCCGTGGGCCTGCTCAGACGGGACTCGGGCTGGTCGGCCGAGGCCGGCCTGGGGGTGCGCGACCGGCGCTTCCTCAACGACTCGCTGAGCATCGCCTACAAGCTCCGCTACTGACGGCGGCGCGGAATTCCGTTAAACTCATCGGAGCGCCGGCGTAGCTCAATTGGTAGAGCCCCTGTTTTGTAAACAGGTGGTTGCAGGTTCAAGTCCTGTCGCCGGCTATCCCTTCAGCGCAGCAGCTGCCAGACGGTCGCGGCCGTGTGGCCGAGGATGGCCAGGCCCGGGACGAACAACAGCGGCCAGACCGAGCCGTCCCGGGTGCGCGTGACGCTCTCGTCGTCGAGGCGCGGGCGGCCGGGCAGGTCGTCGAGCAGCACCGAGATGTTCGGGTCGGCGGGGTCGTAGAGGAGGGGCTCCTCCCGGTCGTCCTCGAGGGTGTCCGGCTCGTGGGTGGAGGCCTTCGCGCGGTAGCGCTTCCCGTCGGCCGCCGTGAACTCGAAGGTCAGCTCGTAGACGCGCTGCTTGTTGATGCTCGTGTTCGTTGCCTCCTTCGAGACGAGCTTTCCCGAGGCCGTCATCCCGCGCCGCAAGAGGCGTATCCCGCGCAGGCCCTTCCGGAGGCCGATGGAGATGAACGTCAGCCCGATGAGGGGGAAGCCGAAGAGGATCAGATAGAGCGGCCAGGGGGTCGGCTGCGCCGTGCCGGGCCCGAAGAGGAAGACCCGGAAGTGGATCATGCTGAAGCCGAACCACATCCAGCCGAACTGGTTGTAGAACCCGCCGAAGACGAAGCGCAGCCGCGCCGAGAGCGGCACGTCGCGGTCGGGGCCCGAGAGGATGACGCCGCCGGAGGGGTCCATCGCCGCCTCCAGTATGGGGCCCCGCCCCGCCGCGGTCAAGTGGTACGATTCGGGCGACCGATGACGTGGCTTCCCGCCCCCTGCTTCATCGCCCTCGCCCTCCTCCAGCTCGGGATCTCCTTCCTGGCGCACGACTACGCGCGCTACGGCCTCCTGGTCCACGAGGCGGCGCTCAAGGGCCTGTCGGTCGCGCTGTTCGCGCTGGCGGGGTTGGCCGCGGCCCTGCCTGGGTTCCGGCGCTGGCTGGTCGCGCGGCTCGACGGCCTCTGTGAGGTCCCGCGGCGCACGCACGTCCTTTGGGTCGGGGCGGCCTACGCCGGGGTGTTCCTCGGGCTGGGCTTCTTCCATTACTGCACGTACCGGCGCTACCTGCTGCTCAACGACACGGCGTTCTCCGTGAACCTCGCCTACAACTTCGTCCATTTCGGCACCCTCGAGCACACGATGTTCGGGGCGCACGCCCTCTCCATCCATTTCATGTTCCTGATGGCGGTCTTCTCTCCGGTGCTGCTGGTCTGGAACGACCCCCTGGCCCTCCTCGCCGTCCAGCACGCGCTGGTCTGCTCCGTCCCCTTCGCGGCCTACGCTCTGGCCTTCCAGCGCACGGCCTCCTCCGCCGCCGGCTTCTGCGCGCTCCTGCTGACGCTGTGCACCCCGTATTTCCACGACCTGGTCGGCTCGAACCTCCACATCTCCTCGTTGGCCGCGTTCCTTCCCTGGGGCGTGTTCTTCCTGGCCTCGGGGCGGCGCGCCGCGGCCGCCGCCTGCCTGGCGCTGATGCTCTGCACCTATGAGACCGCGGCCTTCGCGCTGGCCGGCTACGGCGTCTACCTGCTGGCCGGGGAGCGCCGTCCGCGCGCGGGCTTGGCCGTCGTCGCCGCCGCCGCCGCGCTGTTCTGCCTGGAGCTGGCGTTGGCCCGCTCCTTCGAAGCGCGGGAGCCCTTGGCCATCGGCCCGGTCCAGCGCTTCGCGATGTTCAGCCACCTGGCGCCCGCGGGGACCCCGCCGGGGCGCTTCATCGGCGAGGTGCTCGGGCACCCGGGCCGCCTCCTCGCGCACCTCTTTTCGTCGCCGTACCTCTACTTCCCCTCCTTCCGGGTCCTGTTCTTCGCCGGCTTCCTGCCGCTGTTGACCCCCGCCCAGCTCGTGCTCTGGACGGCCATCCTGCCGCAGGTCTTAAGCGGCCGGGGCGAGGCGATGAGCCTCCTCGACCACGTGCCGAAGACCTACTACGACTTCGGCGGCCACCACGGCGCGTTCCTCCTGGGCCCGCTCGCTTTCGCGACGGCGCTGGGGGCCGCGGCGGCGCTGCGGCGTTGGCCGGCGCGCTGGGAGCCGCGGGGCGCTTTGCTCGTCCTGGCGCTGGCGACGTCGGGGGCGGGGCTCCGGTCCACGAAGGTCTGGACCAACCAAGACTTCATGCCGCGCTGGTTCGACGCGATGCCGCGGGTGCTGGCGCAGGTGCCCCCGCGCGCCCGCGTGTGGGCCGACGACAACGTCACGCCGCATCTGGCCAACCGCCGCTGGATCAGGCTCATCAACTATTCGCGGGACGTCTCCTACGACCTGGGCTACCAGAAGCTCTTCAAGCCCGACTACGTCGTCCTCGACAAGGCCTGGGTCGACTTCGCCCTCTCTCCGAACCGGGAGACCCTGCTGACCTATTGGGCCCAGAACGGGTTCACGAAGGCCGCCGAGGACTCGGACGTCCTCCTCCTCCGGGCCCCGGAGCCCGCGCTCCGGCCCGACGAGGTCCCCGAGTGGGTGCGCCTGCCCGAGCCGGACCCCGCCCTGGCCCGCCAGTACGGCGCCTACCTCCTCGCGGAGGGAAAGTAGCGATGCCGGGGCGGGTCCGCTTCGTCCTCGTGCGCACGCGCAACTCGCTCAACATGGGCGCGGCGGCGCGGGCGCTGGCGAACTTCGGGTTCGCCGACCTCGTCGCGGTGGAGCCCTACGAGCCCAAGTGGCGCGAGGCCTCCTCGGCGGTGTACGGCGCCGAGCTGCTGGCGAAGGCGCCGGTGCTGACCTTGGCCGAGGCCGTGGCCGACCGGGCCCTGGTTCTCGGGACGGGCTCGAACGACAGCCGCCGTCTGCGTAAGCCCGTGGTGCCGCTCCCGGCGCTGGCGGACTATATAAAGGAGAGGACTCCCGGCGGCATCGCGGTGCTCTTCGGCTCCGAGAAGTTCGGCCTGCGCAACGAAGACCTGGCGGTCTGCCATGCCTTGGTGCGCATCCCGACCCGCCCCGAGGCTCCCTCGATGAACCTCGGGCAGTCGGTGGCGGCGGTCGCCTATGAGCTCGCCCGCGGCGAGATGAGGCGCGAGGTCTCCGAGAAAGCGGAGTCCGGCCCGACCGCGGCCCAGCTCGAGGCCCTGCTCGACGCGGCCGGGGCGGCTCTCGACGCGGCGAAGGTCAACCGGCACATGTCGGCGGCGACGCGGCGGGCCTATCTCAAGAGGATGCTGCTCGGCTGGAGGATGACGGCCGGGGACGCGTCGTTTTTGCAGGGCCTCCTCAAGCGCCTGGCCTGACTGCTATCATGGCCTGACCGTTGCAAGGAGGCCTCCCCATGTCCGCGACCCTGACCCAGAAGCTCACCCTCACGAAGGTCGGCTACCTCATCGTCTACGTCGCCGACGTCGAGAAGTCGGCGGCCTGGTACAAAGAGAAGCTGGGCATCCCCGCGCGCCACGTCGAGAAGGGCTGGGGCGAGCTCGAGACGCAGGGCTTCACGCTGGCCCTCCACGGCAGCGAGAAGGCCCCCGCGAAGCTCCCCGAGACCGCCCCCACGGTCGTGTTCTCAGTGTCGGACGTCCGCGGCGCCCACGCCGCGCTGGCCGCCGCCGGGGTCAAGACCTCCGAGCTGCACGCGGTCTGCGAGTTCGACGGGAAGGTGGGCGTGTCGGCCGACTTCACCGACCTCGACGGGAACCGCCTGAGCGTCTACGGGCTGCTCGCCGCGGCGGACTGGAAGAAGTAGCCGCCCGGCTACTTCGCGACCGGCTCGATCAGGATCGGCTCCATCTCGGCGGCGCCGACGCCGAAGCCGGGGTCGGGCTCGCTTAAGACGAAGCGCCCGCCCCTCTTCGTGAGGAGCATCTGGTTGGCCGGCTGTTCGGCGACGCGCCAGCGCAGCCCCAGCTCCTTGGTGCGCCCGATGCGGGCGTCCATCGAGACGGAGAACGCCCCAGCGCCGTCTGAAGCCGACGCCGCCTTGAAGAGGTCCCACTTGGCCTTGGACACGTTCTCCACCTCGGGCTCGAGCAGCGAGGCCCCCTCGAGGAGGATGGCGGCGTCCGCCTTCTTCTGGCCGGCCCATTCGTTGAGCGTCCCGGACATGTGGAGCGTGAAGGAGCAGCTCTTGCGGAAGGGCCCCGAGAGGAGGTCGGCCGGCACGGCGGCGACCATCACCGGGGCCATCAGGACCGAGGCGAAGAGGCCCATCGCGATGGGGCGCGGGTCCCAGCCCTCCGTCACCATCTGGCCGCCGACGTTCTTGTAGCGCCGCGCGACGCTGCGGGTGTTCTCCCATTCGTAGGGGCGGCGCACGCAGGCGAGCCCCGTCACCGAGGCGCTCGAGACGTTCACGTGCACGCCCGAGGGCGGCTCGATCTGGGCCGCGGCGGGGGCCGCGAGGAGGGCGGAGAGGAGCAGGGCCTTCATGACGGGATGCTAACAAAAGAGAAAGCCTCCAAGTTTCGGACTATGACGAACTGCGACCGCTTCAAACTATCCCCAGGGATAGTTGCAGCAGGGGGTCGTCTGCCGTCCAAGGCGCAGCGAGAGTACGCCCTTGCCTCGCAGAGGGTTCCCGCTTCGAGGATTCCCGTATGAGGAATCCTCGAAGCCACGCGCCCGAGGCGCGTAAATTGATCCGCGAGGAACCTCTTGACACCGGGCGGCTCTGTGTGTATTATTATTCATAAGGAATGAATAGTTATTCAGACCCCGCCGAGCGCAAGCGCCAGAGACAGTCTCTGGTGCTGGAGCTGGTCGCCCGCGAGCCGCTGGGGACCCAGCAGGAGATCGCCCGGGCCTTGAAGCGCCGCGGCGTCCGCGCCACCCAGGTCTCGGTGTCGCGGGATTTGGCCGAGCTCGGCCTCGTCAAGGCCGGCGGGCGCTACGTGCCGGGCGGCACGGCCGCCGCGGCGCCCGCCTCGGACCCCCTGACCGCCTTCGTCCGCTCGGCCGCCGCCGCCGGCCCCAATATGGTCGTGCTGCGCTGCGAGACGGGATCGGCGCCCCGCGTGGGCTTGGCCCTCGACCAGGGCGCCTGGCCCGGCGTCGTCGGCACCATCGCCGGCGACGACACCGTCTTCGTCGCGGCCGCCTCGGCGGCCGAAGCCGCCCGCCTCATCCGTCTCATCTCGGCGCGCCTGTCCCGGCCGCGCTGAACCCGCCCATCGGAGAAACCATGACCCAGACCAAGCCCACCATCGTGCTCGCTTATAGCGGCGGCCTCGACACCACCTTCTGCCTCCTCTGGCTCAAGGAGACGCTCGGCGCCCGCGTCGTCACGGCGACCGTCGACACCGGCGGTTTCGCCCCCGGCGAGCTCGAGACCATCGCCGCGCGCGCGAAGGCCTTGGGGGCCGCGGAGCACCATACGCTCGACGCCAAGTCCGAGCTCTTCAGCCGCTTCGTGGTGACCCTCATCCAGGGCAACGTCCTGCGCGGGCGCGTCTACCCGCTCTCGGTCTCGGCCGAGCGCGTGCTGCAGGCCGAGCTCGTCGCGCGCCTCGCCAAGACGGTCGGCGCCGCCGGCATCGCTCACGGCTCGACCGGCGCCGGCAACGACCAGGTCCGCTTCGACGGCGCCTTCCGGGCGCTGGCGCCGACCCTGTCCGTCCACGCTCCGGTGCGCGAGCTCGGCTGGTCGCGCCAGCAGGAGGTCGACTGGCTCAAGGAGCGGGGCGTCGACATCCCGGCCAAGACTGCCGCGTACTCGGTCAACACCGGCCTGTGGGGCACCACGGTCGGCGGCCGCGAGACCCACGACCCCTGGGCCGCCGTCCCCGAGTCGGCCTATCCCGCCCCGGCGGGGGGGCTTAAGACGGACGCCCTCGAGGTGACCGTCTCCTTTATAAAGGGCGTTCCGACGGCCCTAAACGGCAAGGCCCTCAAGGGCCCCGAGCTCGTGGCCGAGCTGCACGCCCTGGGCCGCTCCTACGGCCTCGGCCGCGGCACGCACCTGGGAGACACCATCCTCGGCATCAAGGGCCGCATCGGCTTCGAGGCCCCGGCTCCGCTCATGCTCATCGCGGCGCACGGCGAGCTCGAGAAGCTCGTCCTCACGCGCTGGCAGGCGTTCTGGAAGAACCACCTGGGCGACTTCTACGGCCAGATGCTCCACGAAGGGCTCTATTACGACCCGGTGATGCGCGACTTGGAAGCCTACATCCTCTCGAGCCAGTCCCGGGTCACCGGCGAGGCGCGGCTCAAGCTGCAGACCGGCCGCTTCGAGGTCACCGGGGTGCGCTCGCCTCACAGCCTGATGGACGCCCAGGCCGCCGCCTACGGCGAGACCACGAAGCTCTGGGACGGCGCGGAGGCGGCGGGGTTCTCCAAGCTGCACGCCCTGCCGATGGCGCTGGCTCTTCGCGCCGCCAAGGAAGAGGTGCCTTCATGAAAGTCGTCTTCGACAAGATCGCTTCGGCCACGAAGAACGCGAACGTCGCGCGCGCGGCCCTCTTAAGCCCCGTCATCCCGGCCCGCGAGGGACAGGTCATCGCGGTGCGCGTGCGCGGCCATAAGTCGGTCTACAACACCGTGGAGGACATCCACGGCCGCATGATCCCCCTAAACGACGGCGACATCGTCGCCGGCGTGCTCGGCCACCGCCGCGCGCTGCGCGGCTACGCCGGCGAGGTGCCGGCCTCGGTCGCGCCGGGAGACTTCATCGATATCCTGAACCTCGGCGGCGTGATGGGGAAGTGCACCTCCTCGAACGTCGAGCTGGGGCCGCCCTTGAAGGGCGAGGTGCTGGGCGCGGTCTTGAGCTTTCCCACGCTCGGCGAGCGCGTGGGCGTGCCGGCCAACATCAAAGACAACGCGGTGGCCTGGGCGGACCGCCTGGCGCCTTCGGCCCCCATCGTCTACGTCGCCGGGACCTGCATGAACGCCGGCAAGACCTTCGCCTGCGGCGAGATCATCCGCCACCTGGCCCGCGCCGGCAAGCGCGTGGCGGGCGCCAAGCTCACGGGCGTCTCGCTTCTGCGGGACACGCTCAGCATGGGCGATTTGGGGGCCTTCAAGACCCTGACCTTCAACGACGCCGGGGTGGTCTCGACCTCCGAGGCCGTGTCGGTGCCGGTCGCGAAGGGCGTGCTGAACGCCTTAAACGCCGAGGACCCCGACTGCCTGGTCGTGGAGCTCGGCGACGGCATCTTGGGCGACTACGGCGTGCAGGCCATCTTGGCCGACGACGAGCTGCGCGGGGCGGGCACGGTGCACGTGATGTGCGCCAACGACCCCGTCGCGGCCTGGGGCGCGGTGGAGCTCTACAAGCAGCGCTACGGGCGCCTGCCGGACGTCATCTCTGGCCCGGCCACGGACAACGCGGTGGGCCGCGACTACATCGAGGGCAAGCTGGGCGTGAAGGCCGTCAACGCCCGCCTCGAGCGCGAGAAGCTGGGCACGCTCGTCGAGCAGGCGCTCTTCAAGGCGGTCACCGCTTGAAGAAGGCCCGCGTCGGCGTCTGGGGCGGGGCGGGGTACACGGGCGGGGAGCTGCTGCGGCTCCTGTCCGCGCACCCCGCCGCCTCGGTGAGCGCCGTCGCGTCCCGCTCGCACGCCGGCAAGCCCGTGACGGCGGCGCACCCGCACCTGCGCGCGCTGGCGGGCCTGACGTTCCAAGAGGAGCTCGACCCCGCGGGCCTGGACGTCCTCTTCCTCGCCGGCGGCCACGGCGAGGCCATGGAGCGCCTGCCGGCCCTCCTTAATAAGGCTGGAAAGGGGCTCAAGGTCGTGGACCTGTCGGCGGATTTCCGATTGAAGGACGCCGCGC